>JBAQER010000706.1:0-17660 GCA_049286845.1 Bradyrhizobium sp. | reverse complement strand
GTGTCTCCCAGTTCGAACTCCCGAGCATAGGGGAGCAGGGTGCAGGCCACGACGACCGGTTTGGCGGCGCCTTTGCGCTTAACGACCATCCGTGAAGACGAGCACATTACGTCGTCGGGCGACTTGTGAAGGATGCCCCAACAGGCGGTCGTGATCTCGGGCACATCCCTTGTGGGCTCCATTTCGGGAAACAGCACCAGCGCGCCGGGCTCTTCGGACGCGAAGGCAATATCATGATCCGCAAGAAGGCGCAGGTAGCCACCGCGCTCGGCGGCCGGATCCTCACCCCACATCGTTCGCCCGGCGATGGAGGTCCGGAAACCGTTTTGGATCAGCCATTTCAAACCGGAGAGAGCATGAACAAAGGTACCCGGCCCGCGTTCTTCTTCATGGCGATCGGCGGTATAGTGATCCAGCGAGACCCTAAGGGTGAGCAGGGGCCCATATCGGCGGTTCAACTCCAACAGGGCGACTCTATGTCGCTGCATCGGCCGCATGCCGTTGGTCAAGACCAGAACCTTGAAGCCGCGATCCAGGCAGGCTTCCAATATTCCAATGATCTCGGGGTTCATGAACGGCTCGCCGCCGGTAAGGCCGATCTCCTCGGTCGCCATTCCCCCTTCTGCGATCTCGTCGAGGTAGGTCAATACTTCGGCCTTGCGGATGTAGACCAACCGATCGTTCCTGGGACTGGATTCGATATAGCAATTTCGGCACGTAATATTGCAGAGCGTCCCCGTATTGATCCACAGCGTGCGGAGCCGGTTCAGGGCGACGCTCGCACGAGGCGCGCCTGCCGCGGTCAACACCGGGTTTTTGAACTTTTCCTCGGGAAGGCGAGGGACATTTGCGCGTTCCCCCCTGGGCCACATGTGTTCAAACGCCGGCTCGCCTTCTGCAGTTGTGACCGCAGCTTCGCCCTGGTGCGGTCGCCACTCTAACGATCCCTCGACGAGCGCCACCCCACGCTCGCGAATTTCCTTGAACGGCAAGACATCGCAGCTTGGCCAAATGCCGGTCTCGAGCGCCGCGGCATAACCTTCCGGAAGCCCGGCGCTCCGCATCTTCTGTGCCGCGAGCCTGTAATCATAATTGAGTACGCGGTGCTCAATGGAGATGACGCCGCCTTTCACCTCCAGAACGCTGTACCAGACGGACGAAGTGCCATCGTTGGCAGGCATGCCCACAGCCCCCGAATTGTGCCAAAGCCGTCCGTCAATGACCTGGGTAAACGGGATGCCGCAATGTCCGCCTATGATTCCGTCCACACCGGCGCGATCGATTTCCGCGATCTTGATGGAGGCCGGGGTCGATGCAAAAATGAATTGGTTGATCGCCTCCGCGCCACCGTGAACCACGGCCAGTCGCGCGCCGCCGATCTCGACGTCGATCCTACGCGGCAAACTCGCCATCCACGCGCGCAGACCCGCGCCGACTGTTCGGTCCGCATAGGTGAACCAGGCGCTCGAAAGCCGTTGGCAAGCGCTATCTTCCGGGAAACCGCAACCACAGTCAGCGGTTCCGGATGCGAGACTCTCCTCGCAGTTACCCATGACGACATGACAGCCGAAATCGCGGACAAGGGTCGCGGTTGCGTCGGCGTCGGCCCCGTAGGCGACGACGTCTCCCGTGCAGATGACCCGTTCAGGTGGAATTCCAAGTCGGTTGGCTTCAGCAAGCATCGCCGCGGTCGCTTCAAGGTTGCTGTAGGCACCGCCGAATATCAGAAGCGGTCCATCCGGCTCCAATATCTGGAACCCTTGGCTCATCGGAGTCTGGAAGACAGGCTGGCCAAGTCGCTGCGTTGATATTTGAGATTGATCGAAATCCATTGTGGGGTCCGGCACATTCAGTTGCGAAGATTGAAGATGAAGAAATCCAGGCATCAATTCAGCTTCGTAAGTGCGGCATCAAAGGTTACGCGCGGCGACAAAAATAAATTCCATTTCGGAAGATGTATTCCGGCGAACTTAGTTGCTAGGGATTGGCACGCGGAAGTTCCGTCGAAATCAACGATCCATCACGAGTGAGGAAAACGTGCAGTCAGCAGCTCCCTGGATAGTTCTGGCGGCCTATTGTCTGATGACCTGGTGGGTCACGCCGAGAAAGGTTGAGGCCGGCCAATTCTTCAACGGGCGCAGCGACTCGGGGGCATCTCCCGGCATCTGGCTGGTGGCGATGAGCGCGGCGATAACGTGGATCTTTGCCAAATCGATCGCGAACGCCTCAGATCTGTCGTTCGCATTCGGTATTACCGGCGCAATCGGCTACACCATCTACTATCTCAGCTTCGTCGTCGCCGGCGTCGCGATCTACTTTCTCCGGACGCGCGGCGGCTACCGGTCCCTGCCTCACATGCTCGTGGAGAAGTATGGCAGCGTCTGCGCCAAGCTCTTCCTGATTACGATCGGCTTCAGGCTTCTGAACGAAGTGTGGTCCAACACCAAAGTCATGTCGCTCTATTTCGGGCCGGAAGGCTCTGGTTCCTACTGGGCGGCCGCAATTCTCATCACACTCTTTACCCTTTCCTATGCCTGGACGGGTGGAATGCGGGCAAGCCTTCTGACCGATCGACTCCAGACGGTGGTCATCTTCGCCTTGCTGGGCGTGGTCCTTGCAATCCTGCTACCCGGCCTCGAAAGCAAGGGCATACCAGCCGTTGACGCTGCCGCGCAGAATGCGGGTCTGACGTTTTGCGCGTTGGCGGCCGTGCAGATCCTGTCCTATCCGTTTCATGATCCGGTGCTGACCGATCGCGGCTTCATTTCCAAGCCTCGCGACATGCTGAAGAGTTTCATGATCGCCGGTGTCTTGAGTGGAAGCTTCATATTCCTCTTCAGCATCATCGGCCTTTACGGAAAGGCTTACGGACTTCCGGCCAATCCGAGCGTCACCGTACCGGCATCGTTCGGCCTGATCATGATGTTGATGTTCAATGGCATCATGCTTCTTTCGGGAGGGTCGACGATCGACTCGACTTTTACCAGCGTTGCCAAACTGAGCGCGCTGGACTGGAAGAATGATGGAATCCAGCAATTCGGAACCGGCATCACGACTGGTCGCTTGGCGATTCTGGCGGTAGCGATTCTCGGCAATCTTCCCTTGCTGTCGATCTATGCAGGCGATCGGATCGGTCCGGCGATCATCGCGGCAACGACGATAAGCGGGACGATGGTGATGGGTCTTGCTCCGATATTTCTGCTGTCGTGGCTGCCCGGCGCGCGGACGGCGAGCTTTCATCTCGCCTTCTGGCCTGGCCTCATTCTGGGTGTGCTGCGTGCCATCGAGACATTTGCCCATGTCAGTATTTTCCCTGCAGCTTTGGCTCTCGGTACGGGAAAATACGCGCTTGATCTGGGAATTAATGTCTATGGGCTGTTGATCTGCACGATCGGCTTCTTCGTTGGAGCCGTGCTCATGCCCCGCACCAGTGAAAAGGCGATTGCGCAGTCGCAAAGCTGTTAGAGCCGCGCGGTCCAGTTGACGTGGCAACGCCGGATCGGGCGCAGCCCGATTTGGGGACGGCAATTCCGGATAGACCGTGCCGAGGCAAATTTCGACCGGCGCAGTCCAAGCAAAATAAGCGTCACTTGCCGTATCGCAGCAAGTAACAAATCCGGCTCTCCAAGCGAACCCAAGGGGCGGCCCAAGGTGCCGAATACAGGGAGAAACCATGAACTCGATCGTATTTCTGTTAATCGCGCTGCCGGCGCAGATTGCTTCATATTTTCCGTGGATCGGACCGCTGATCATGCGGCTTGTCGTTGGTTACGTATTCATGCTCACCGGCTGGGCCAAGCTCAACAATCTTCCCCAGATGATCCAGAACTTCTCTGAATGGGGCATCCCGTTTCCGGGCATCCTGACGCCGTTCGCCTCCGCCGTGGAATGCTTCGGCGGCGCCATGCTGATCCTTGGACTGTTTACCCGTATCCCGGCAGCTATGCTGACCGTTGTCATGATCGTCGCGATCAAGGTGGCGAAATGGGAAAACGCGGATTCTGTCGAAACGCTGCTGGGATTTGAGGAGGCGACCTACCTGGCGGCCTTCCTTTGGCTCGCGATCGCGGGGCCAGGCGCAGCCTCCCTTGACCGACTGCTACTGCGGCTGACCGGTCAGGAAAACGAGCGATCGAAGGTCGTTTGAGCAGACCAGGGTCGGCTTGGACCAAGCGTCTGCAGGAATGATTTTGCACCTGCTTTCTGCGAAAGGCACCTGCGCGGGTCTCGCTGACTGCGTGAATTTGCGTTGGTGAGGATCAGCATCATTGGCTCCGGGGGTTCCGCCTACCGGAGGGCTAAGAAAAAATAGGCGCAGGAGGGTGTAACAATCCGGACTGCTCAATCGAAACATATCGCAGGCAACCGATGAAGGATCGAGGCGAAAAGAAATGTCCGGCCGTGACGACTTGGTGGCGTGTCGGGAAATTTGACTTTGATATCGATCACACGTCGTTTGCTGAAGATGTTGCTCGGGGGTTCTTTGAAGGCCGGATCAGTCAGCCCGGCTCGATGATGACCCGTTTCATCACCAACCCAAGTCTAGAGGA
The DNA here is from genome assembly GCA_049286845.1 of Bradyrhizobium sp. Taxonomy (GTDB): domain Bacteria; phylum Pseudomonadota; class Alphaproteobacteria; order Rhizobiales; family Xanthobacteraceae; genus Bradyrhizobium. Next base: position 13,110 of record JBAQER010000706.1, on the reverse strand, counting down.
AGATATCATGAAGCTTAGCTCAAAGTCCGGTGCCGCTATCGCTGCTGCTGCTGCCACTCTGTTTCTGGCCGGTGCCACCATGTCGACCGTGACCTACGCGGCCGGTGAAGGCCACTGCATTGGCGCGAACGCCTGCAAGGGCCAAAGCGCCTGCAAGAGCGCTGCGAACGCCTGCAAGGGCCAGAATGCCTGCAAGGGGCAGGGGTTCTCGGAGTTGACCAAGGAAAAATGCGCCGCGGCAAAGGGTAAGTTCAAGGCGGGCTAATCGCCTTCGTCTCGATCCAAAGGGCCCGGCTGCGCGCCGGGCTCTTTTTTGGCAACAAGGTCATCAACGCGCTTTGGCTAAATTACTTTCTTTGCGCGATCGTCGTGTCATCCCAGTCGTCGTCCGTTGGCGTTTCCAATTGCTTTTTGCAGCGTTCAATCATCACTGACGATGCCTGGTCTTGATTTCGAAGGTTCACGACCTTCTCAAAATCGGGAATAGCGGCGGCAAAATCACGCGCTCGATAGGAAGCGAGGCCGGCTTCATAATGCTCCACCCAACGGGGCGAATCCGCAAACTCATCGGCCATACCCAACAATTCGTATATCTGCAGTCCACCAGACCGGCCGTAGACGGCCAACCGATCGAGCTCGCGAACGAATATTTGACTGCCCGCGAGCCGGCGCGTTTCGGGGCCAATGATGATCCGGGATCCGTAGAGCTTGTTGGTGCCCTCGAGGCGGCTTGCGATATTTACCGCGTCACCGATGACCGTATAATTCAATCGGACTTCAGATCCGATGTTGCCGACCAGCATTTCGCCGGAATTGATACCGATACGAATCGTCACGGCCCGGCCCTCGTCGTCGACGAGAGCGAGCTCTCCAACGGCCTGCTGGCACGCCAGCGCGGCCCGGCAACAGTCGGCGGCATGATCGGGGTTCGACGCGGGCGCCCCCCAAAACGCCATCACGGCATCGCCGATGAACTTGTCGATGGTGCCGCCATGGCGCTGAACCTGCGCCGATACCGAATCGAAATAGCGGGACAGCAAGGGGATGATCCGGTCACCCATGCGTTCCGACATTCCGGTAAAGCCTGCCAGATCGACGAACATCACGCTCATCGGCCGCACGGCGCCGCCGAGGCGCGCGCCGCTGCCGTCGCTTATCAGGCGCTTCACCAGGTCAGCGGGAATGTACTTTCTGAACGCAGCGAGCCCTTGCGCCATATCTCCGATGGCCCCGGACAGGTTCTCGATCTCGGTCAGCCGTGACGGATGCCGTTCGACCTTTTCGAGGTCGAAGCGCTCGACATGCCTGATCTCGCCAACAACCTTGAGTAGCGGGCCTGCGATCAGACGCTGGGCGAACCAGGCTGAGAACAACCCCGCGGCAATGATCAGAGCCGCAAGACCTACGAGCAGTCTCTGGATCGTCATCCGGACCGGCCCCAGAAACTGCGATTCAGGAACAACCGTCACCAGTGACCAGCCCGGAAACGAAATCGGCGTGAGTACCGCTTCATAGGCCTGATCACCTTGAAGCACACGCGTGCGATAGGCGTCTCCCTGCTCGGGGTCATTGCTCTTTGCGGATTGCTGGGCTGCAATCACCGCGACCGGAAAGAGCGGATGGTTGGTCTTGAGCGCGTTCATCTCGTCGGCGTCTGGGTCCGGCGAGGCGATGGCCGCACCGCTACGATCGAGGATGAAGGCTCCCGCCGACTTTCCAACCGTGAGCTGCGACAGGAATCGTGACACGCGGGTCAATTCGATGACGATGCTGAGCACGCCTTGGCGCTTTTGATCGATGTCGATCGGACCGGCCAGCGCCACGGCTAGCCGGTCGCTACCGGGTTGGCTGGTGAGATTGAACCAGCGCGGCCCCACGGATTGCATCGCCTCGTCGAACCATTCCTGCTTGATGACGGAATACGACGTTTCTTCGGATCGTGTATCCTTGAAGCGGAGATCGCCGTCGACCAGCTCGTAGCGGTCGATGCGCAGCTTCGGTGGACTGTCGGGGGTCTTCTCGGGAAGTTCCAGCATCTCGACAGCGGCGTCGCCAAGCTTGTGAACAGCAGAGAGCGATCCGTCCGGCCAGCCAAACACCACCCATGAAATGGTCGGCTGGGCCAGCAATTGCGAGAGGAAGACGAATTTGCGCTTCTCCGCTTCCCGTGCACCGAGAACACCGCCCTGAAACAGAGTGCGAACGGCGGCATGCGCGGATCTGGCCTCTGTCGTAATCGACTGCAGCTCGTCACCGACCGCAGAGACGATCTGTTCGTTGATCGTGGTGGCGAGCGTCTGGCTGGTTTGCTCGGCGGTTCTCCACCACAGCAGATGAACGCCGACGGCGCTCACGATAATGGATGCCAGCACAAGACCTGAAATGGCGCTGCGGATTCCGATGCGCATGCTGTCACCTTCGCTGCAGGTATCGCGGCAGATTCGCGAGCATATCGTCAATGGCGGTCGGAAGCCCGTCTGGCAACAGTTCGAGGGTGCGACCGCCAGTAAACCCGGACCTGTCCCGCAGGTAGGGGGCCCCTGGGCTGGCAGGTGGCCTTTTTGGGGAATCTTGTGCTGAATATTTAGAACCAGCCGCTGGATGACCGAAATTTCCGCAGAATCGCATCGCGGCCGGAGATCACCAAATAAACTTGATCCCCGGTGTAACCAACGACCAACCCCGGGCGTATCTAATGCTGGGTGCAGGTCCGTCGGCCGGGAATTTGCGATGATTCAGGGGCTGCTCCCCGTCAGAGCCCCAATGGAGGAATTCTCATGAAGGTTACTTCGAGGTCCGGCGCCGCCATCGCCGCCGCAGGCCTTTTCCTGGCGGGAGCGACCCTGTCGCCGGTAGCCTACGCGGCCGGCGAAGGCCACTGCGTTGGCGCAAACGCCTGCAAGGGCCAAAGCGCCTGCAAGAGTGCTTCGAACGCCTGCAAGGGTCAGAATGCCTGCAAGGGCCAGGGGTTCTTGGCGATGACCAAGGAAAAATGCGCCGCGGTGAAGGGCAAGTTCCAGCCGGGTTGATCCGTCCTGTCCGGGAGCTACAGGCCACAGGCCAGCTTTTAGTGGTAATCCGGACCGTTCCAAGGCGCATGAGAGCGATATGCCGGTGTCCATTGCCGGCCCGCCACCAGCAGAGGCCAAATGAACATTGCAGGAAAATCGTCGCAACCGCCTTTGCAATCGATGACAGATCGTCAGATCGATGCGGGCAAGCCGCCGTTCCTCGGCTTTGGGCTGGGGCTGCGCGCGCAGCACTATGACGAGATCCTCAACGGAAATCCGCCCATCGATTGGTTCGAGGTCATCAGCGAGAATTATATGCTGCCGGGCGGCCAGCCGCTGCGGGTGCTGGACAAAATTCGCGAACGCTACCCGGTGGTGATGCACGGTGTGTCGCTATCGATCGCATCGACGGCGCCGCCCGATCTCGAGTATCTGCGGGACTTGCGCGATCTGGCGCGCCGGATCGAGCCAAAATGGGTATCGGATCATCTGTGCTGGACCGGCGTGCATGGCAAGAACCTGCACGATCTGCTGCCGATACCCTATACCCGCGAGGCGCTGGATCATGTCGTAAGCCGCGTTCAGCTGGTTCAGGATTATCTCGGCCGCGCCCTGGTGCTCGAGAATGCCTCGACCTATGTGCAGTTCAGCAACTCCGAAATGACGGAGTGGGAATTCATCTCGGAGCTCGCGCGCCGCTCCGGATGCTGGCTGCTGTTCGACGTCAATAATGTCTACGTCAGCGCCTTCAACCACGGCTACGACCCCTACGTCTTCCTTGAAGGCATTCCAGCCGATCGGGTGGTTCAGTTTCACATGGCCGGGCATAGCCATATGGGCACCCACATCATCGATACCCATGATCATCCGGTGTGCGAAGATGTCTGGGACCTCTACGCCGCGGCCCTGAAGCGCTTCGGTCGCGTCTCGACCATGATCGAGCGCGACGATAACATTCCCCCGCTCGATGAACTCATCATCGAAGTCAACAGGACTCGGGAAATTGCCGAGAAGCTGTTGCCGCCGGACGGGCAAACGACATGAGCGACTTCGCGCGGCAGCAGGGCGAATTTCAGCGCGGCATACTGGCCGGCGATGACACGGTTCTCGCTGAAATTCTCGACGGCCCGCGTGAGAAGCGCGACGTGCTGTTTGGTGTCTACAGATATGCTTACGGTTCGCGCCTTGTCGAGGCCATGCGTAACGATCACAAGCTGCTGCACAGTTATCTCGGCGACGAGATGTTCAATGAGATGGGGTATGCCTATGTCGTGGCGAACCCCTCGCAGCATCCGAACTTGCGCTGGTTTGCGCAAGCTCTTCCGGAATTTCTGAAATCGTCGGCACCCTACAGCAATTATCCAATCCTGTCCGATCTTGCCGCGCTTGAAAAAGCTCTCAACGATGCTTTCGATGCCAAGGATGCGCCGACGCTTGCCGTTGCCGATATGGCCGGTTTTGCTCCCGAGGTTTGGAACGATCTCGAATTCGTGGCCCACCCCAGTGCCATCAGGCTCGATCTAACCACCAATGTGTCCGCAGTCTGGCTGGCGCTCAAGAATGACGAGACCCCGCCGGATGCCATCGCGCTGGAAGAGCCCAGCCGCCTCCTGATATGGCGTCAGGACGTGACGCCGATGTTCCGCGAGCTTTCCGCCGAAGAAGCGATGATGTGGGACGAGGCCGCGGGCGGAATTCCATTCGGGGTGCTTTGCTCGATGTTGGCCACCTATGACGACCCCGAAGGCGCTGCGGCCAGAGGTGCCGGCTACCTGCACGGCTGGGTGACGGCGGGACTGCTGGCGGGTGTTTCCGGCGACAAGTGAAAGTCGGGTGCATGAGCGGAGGTAAGCTCAGGCTTCCATGTGTCTCCAGATGAGGGGTATGGAAAGATCGAACGGTATCGTGCCGGCCGTGATCGCGGTGCTGGCGCTGCTCGTGCTGTGCCCGTTTCGCGCAGATGCGCAATCGGAATTCCTGCGCGGCGATCGAATGCCGTACGATGCATTCGACGGGCTCGACAAGATCGACCTCGATGTTTCCGGCGGCGTGATTCATGCCGCATTTGCTCCCGGCGACATTTCGTTGCCAAAGGACAAAGTTCTGGATTGGGTGAGAACGGCGGCCCGTGCTGTCTCGACCTATTACGGGCGGTTTCCCGTCAAATCGCTGAAGCTCCTGCTGGTGCCGGTCGACGGTCAGCGTGTGCGGGGAGGGACCACGTGGGGCTATCGCGGCGCCGCCATTCGGGTGCTGCTCGGTCGCGATTCCACCGAGGAGGATCTCCGCCGCGACTGGATCATGGTCCACGAGATGGTGCATCTGGCCCTTCCCGACATGCAGCGGCGCTATAGCTGGTTGTCGGAAGGACTGGCGGTGTATATCGAGCCGATCGCGCGAGTACAGGCCGGAGACTTGGCCGCAAAGTCCATCTGGCAAGCGATGATGCGGGATATGCCCAAGGGGTTGCCGCAGGTCAACGATCAGGGACTCGACAATACCGATAGCTGGGGCCGGAAGTACTGGGGTGGTGCCATGTTCTGCCTGCTGGCCGATATAGAAATTCGCAAGCGGACATCCAACCGGCTCGGCCTGCGAGATGCGATGCAAGGTGTCATCGCGGCCGGCGGCAGTCATGAGGTCAATTGGCCCATCGAGCGCATTCTCTCGACCGCCGACAAGGCGGTCGGCGTGGATGTGCTTGCAAATCTTCACAAACTGATGGGAACGAAGCCCACTGCACCCGATCTCGACAGCCTTTGGCCTGCCCTGGGACTAACGATGCGCGGAGGTCATTTGATTTTTGATGATGCTGCACCGCTCGCAGCGATCCGAGAGTCAATTACCAAGTAACCCGGTGGAATGTCGCCCCGCGCGGGCGCGAGAAGGTCTAGTCCGATCGGAATAGCGGTTGGCCGCGCTTAATCATCGACGGAGCGCTTGGTGGATTCTCCGGACGGATTACGCCCATGCCTATTCGCGCTGATCCCGGGATCGGGATATCAAAACCACCTGTGGAGGTCCAAAACTCGGAACAAAGCAGTCGTTATCCGTCGAACATTGAAAGTTCCGACTATTGTTCTGGCGGCCGGTCTTGCGACATAAATCATCGCAGGAACGACGCCGGAACAGCGATGTTGACCGAGAAATTCGACGCTTATGGTGAGGTGTTGCCGGATGCCGCGGGTGGTAAGCCCGAGACGGCAAAGGCGGCGTCGGCGATGCTGAGCCGCGTCGGCCAATACCTGTTCTGGCTGCTCGTCGTCATCATCGTGTCTGTCCGAGTCATCTACTATCCGGCGGCGCCGGCTTTTGAAGTCGGCACCGCGACCGACGTGAAACAGGCGGTCACGCGCTAGCAGCCTGATTCAATCTTTCGTCGGGAAAAGCCGAACGATCTAGCAGCATTTTTTCAAAGGCGTGGGCCGCAGGCATGGCGACCCTGCCGGGCAGCCTCAGTTGCCACAAGGTGCGTTCGATCGTCATGTCGTGCAGATCGAGCTCTTTCAGGCGCCCGAGCTGCACCTGATCCTTCACCGTGACGGCCGATACGATCGCGATGCCGAGACCGGCGGCTACGACCTGCTTGATCGCCGCAGTGCTGCCGATTTCCAGGGTCCGGAGCGGTTCGATGCCGCGGGCGGCGAGGGCCTGCGTCACCACCTCGCGGGATCCTGAGCCTGGCTCGCGGACGATCAAGACTTCATTTTCCAATTGCTTGGGATCGATCGGTCCGGTCGCCGCGGAGAATGCATGGTCGGGCGCGGCGATCAGCTTCATGACGTCGGTACGCCAGGGTTCCGCGATCAGATTCCTGTCGTCGACCGGACCCTCCACTAGGCCGATGTCGATGTCCTGCGCAACCATTTGTTCGGCAATGTCGCGGGTGTTGGCACTGATAAGATGGAGGTCGACGCCCGGATAGGCCCGGTGAAATGCGCCGAGATATCGCGGGATCATGTAGGTGGCGATCGTCGTGCTGGCGCCGATCCGCAGCGAGCCGTTGTGCAGCCCCCGCACGGCGGACAGCTCTTCCTCGGCCGCACGCTCGATCGCGAACAGCGCCTCGGCGCGCTGGGACAGCGCGAACCCTTCCGGCGTCGGCAACACGCCTTTGGGAGTGCGATTGAGCAATCGGCAGCCGACCTGGAGCTCGAAGTCCCGAACTCCCTTGGAGATCGCGGGTTGGCTGACATTGAGTATTTCAGCAGCCTTCGAAAAGCTTCCGCTGCGAACGACGGCGGCGAACATGCGAAGCAGATGAAGGTTGAGGGACATAACCTCTTTCTATCCGGCTATTCTGAAACGATATTATCCATTTTGGCTGGCTTAGCGCATAATTCCTTCTCTTTGAAGGAATTCGCGTGCCAAATAGGATCGATTCTCCTGACGAAGTCAGGCTCCCTGCCGGAACGATCGCAAAAGCCGTCCCCCTGCTTTGGGGGGTAGTGCTTTGCGCCCTGGTCACGCTGGCCGCGGTGACAATACAGGCGGTCGAAGAGAGCCTCGTTGGGCACCCCTACGTCGAAGCCATCGTGATCGCCATTCTGCTCGGCACCGCCATCCGCACGTTCTGGGAGCCGGGCCGCCGCTGGCGCGCGGGGATCGCCTTCAGCGCCAAGCAATTGCTGGAGGTCGCCGTCGCGCTGCTCGGAGCCTCGCTCACCTTTGCTGCGGTCGGCGCCTCCGGCTTTGCCCTGCTGGTTTCGGTCGTCGCGCTGGTGATCCTTTCGCTTGCGGTCTCCTTCGGCATCAGCCGATCGCTCGGCCTGCCGGTTCGGCTTTCGATCCTGATCGCCTGCGGCAACTCGATTTGCGGCAATTCGGCGATTGCCGCGGTCGCGCCGGCGATTGGGGCCAGCACCGACGATGTCGCCTCCTCGATTTCCTTTACCGCAGTGCTGGGCGTCATCGTGGTGCTGGGCTTGCCGCTGCTGATCCCGCTTCTGCAGCTCTCGGAAACCCAGTACGGCATTCTGGCCGGAATGACCGTTTACGCGGTGCCCCAGGTGCTCGCGGCGACAGTCCCGGCAGGCCTCGTGAGCACGCAAGTCGGCACGCTGGTCAAATTGATACGGGTGATGATGCTCGGCCCGGTCGTCGCATGCATTGCGGTCGCAGCGCGAGGCCTTCGCGGCGAGCACGCGCCGGGCGGTTCGCGGCAGAACAGCTTTTTTCAGGCTGTGCCGTGGTTCATTGTGGCGTTCTTCGCGCTGGCGACATTCCGCTCGCTGTCCTGGATGCCGGACGCGGCGGTCTTTCCGATCCAGAAGACGGCCGGCATCCTGACCGTCATGTCGATGGCGGCGCTCGGCCTCGGCGTCGACCTGCGCGTCATCGGTCGCGTCGGAGGCAAGGTCACCGCGGCGGTGACGCTGTCCTTGTTGTTTCTGCTTGGCATCAGCCTTTGCCTGGTTCGCTTCGTTGCCGCGGCCTGATGCAAAGGTTTGAAAAGGCACAATGCTCCGCCCGCCCAGGCACGGTTTGCTGATCAACCTTACCAATACGGTTGGGATCGATCAGCAGGTCGAGCGTTAGCGACGAGTCGGGTGGACGTTTGATATACTCGCCAGAAACACCTCGATCGCGCGATCGCCCTGGAAAACGTCGTTTGACCGATCGCAGCTTGCCTCCGCTTCCGCACTCTGGCATTTGCAGCGGGAGCATCGGTAGGGGAGACGGCGTTGGCGTCGAAAGCTGTTCTTGTCACGGGGGCTGCCGGTTTCATCGGCATGCAGGTCTGCGAGCGCCTGCTTGCGCGCGGCGAAGCGGTGGTCGGCGTCGACTCGCTTACGCCTTATTACGATCCGGCCCTGAAGCGTGCCCGGCTGAATTATCTGAAGCAGCACACGGGCTTCGGCTTCTACGAATCCGATCTCGCCGATCCCAGGGCCACCGAAGCCATCTTCGATGCCGTCAGGCCGGATCGCGTGGTGCATCTGGCAGAGCAGCCAGGCGTGCGCGCCTCGATCGACGATCCTTTCGCCTGCATTCGCGCCAATTGCGACGCCTTCGTCTGCGTGCTGGAATACAGCCGTCGTCGTGACGTCAAGCACCTGGTCTATGCTTCATCGAGCTCCGTCTACGGCGCCAACCGCACCCTGCCGTATGCGACGCACCAACCGGTCGATCATCCCGTCAGTCTCTACGCGGCCAGCAAGAAGGCGAACGAGTTGATGGCGCACACCTATGCGCATGTTCACGGCCTGCCGGTAACCGGCCTGCGTTTCTTTACGGTCTATGGTCCCTGGGGCCGGCCCGATATGGCGGTCTATCTCTTTACGCGCGCGATCTTCGAGAACACGCCGATCCGGATTTTCAATAATGGAAACATGCGGCGCGATTTCACCTATGTCGATGATATCGCCGAAGGCGTGCTGCGCACGCTCGATCGGCCGGCGGCGCCCGAACCGAACTGGAATCCGGAGCAGCCGGAAGCCGCCACCAGTTCGGCGCCATACCGCGTCTACAACATCGGCAATAATCAGCCGGTCAATCTGCTGGATTTCGTCGCGACGCTGGAAGGCATCATCGGCAAGCCGGCGATCCGCGATCTTCGTCCGATGCAGGCCGGCGACGTGCTCGAGACCTGCGCCGACATTTCGGCACTCCAGCGCGATGTCGGATTCTCTCCATCAACACCGCTATCCGAGGGGTTACGCCGCTTTGTCGACTGGTATCGCGGCTATCACGGTGTCTGAACGGAATGTGGGCAGCCGTGTCATGACTTCCGCATGTCTGACCGCCATTCTGCAATCGCTGCCTGCGCCTGAGCCTCAAAACGGGTTGGTGACGATGCCGCCGTCGGCGCGCAAGGCGGCGCCGTTGGTCGCGCTCGACGCCTTCGAGCAGACGTAGCAGATCAGGTTGGCCACTTCTTCCGGCGTGGCGTAGCGCTGCAGCAGCGACGCCGGCCGCCGTTCGGTGAAGGTTCTGGCGGCGAGATCGTCGATGGTGGTTCCCATGCCTTCGGCGCGCGCGGCAAGGCGGCCCGGCGTCATCTCGACCCAGGTCGGGCCGGGCAATACCGAATTGACCGTGATGTTGGTGGCCTTGGTCTGCTCGGCGGCGCCGCGCGCGACGTAAAGCTGCGCGGCTTTCGAGAAGCCGTAATGAATCATCTCCTTCGGCACGAAGATCGCGGATTCAGAGGAGACGAACACGACGCGGCCCCAGTCCTTGTGGTCGAGCATGCGCTTCAGGTAGTGCCGCGTCAGGCGCACGCCGCTCATGACGTTGACTTCGAACATCCTGGTCCAGGCCCCGTCCTCGATGTCGAAAAACGCGGCCGGCTCGTAGATGCCGAGATTGTTGACGAGTATGTCGACTTGCGGAAATTGCGCTGTCAGCCCGGCGCAGCCCTCGGCGCCGCCGAGATCGAACACGGCCGCACGCACCTTGGCCGCCGGCGCCGCCTGCTTGATTTTGGCGGTGGCCTCGGCAACCGAGGCGGCTTCGCGCCCGCTGATGATGACTTCTGCCCCCATCTGCGCGAGGCCCGTGGCAGTGGCGAGCCCGATGCCGCGCGTCGATCCCGTGACCAGCGCGAGCTTCCCGGTGAGGTCGAGGTTCATGGTTGATACGTCCTTTCAGGTGATGGAGCTGGACGGCAGTTTGGAAGCCGATACGCCTATTTCGACGGGGTTCAGTGAGGCAACTTGGTCAGGGGCGGGGAGGGCGTTGACCAGGATCAAGGTCGGCCATGATGCCCATTCTAGACTTATAAGATGCAGGACGACAATCTTTGGCAGCAGCGGCGAACGGGAGTTATCGGCGGTCGTTGCGGCGGTCAGCGGCATCGCGGAGTGAGCGCGATAGGCCGGAGAAGTATCCTGCCTCGGCTCCTCGTGGCGTTGGCGGCGCTGACGCTGTTCGGGCCGGCCTTTGCCGACCGGGAGAAGCTGTCGGATGCGTGGCCCGCGGGAAAATGGATCTTTTCGTTTTACCTTCCCGACTCATACCTTCCCAACGGATTCTATTACGATCCGGACGGCCGCCACTTCATCTTCAAGACCATCGATCCCGGTTGCAACGAGGCGCATTGCCGGCGCTATTTCATCGGGCCGCACGCCCACTGCGCGAACTACAGCCTCCCCGCCAAGCCGGGCGAGCAAAACTCGCCGGTGGGTTACGGAGTGAATGTTACATTTACCCCGCGCAGCATAGGCGACGGCATTCAGGGATATTGGAACCAGGGCTACCAGTCCGACAGCGCGCTGCAGAGCACTTTCGTGTTCAAGATCGGTTCCTGCGTGATGGGCCTCTATGTCGACGCCAGCGAAGCGACTCCGAAGCGGGGCAATCGCAGATTTGCCCGTCCCAGCGAAGATGAGGTTCTGCAAACCTATCGGCAGTTTCACGCCGCGTTTGGCCGATATATCGCCGATCGCGGCTGGACCAACCTCGAGACATCGCGAACGAAACCGGACTTCGACCGCAAGACACCACCGCCCGGCGACGTGAGCAACGACTCAGGGCAGCCACCATCCGAAACGGAGACCGCGTCGGAACCGCCAGGTCCTGCGGATCAAACGGAGTCCGGGCTAACGCCCGCCGAGATCGCGGCGGTGTCCGCGATTGCCGGCGGCGCGGCCCTGCTGGGATCGCTGACGATGCTCGGCGCCACCGGCGTGCGGCGCGAAGAGGCGCTGCAAGCGATCCGCGGTCTCCTGCGCGGGCACGTGCCGGAGGATCCGTTTGAGGCGTGGAAGCGGAAGTACGAGGCGCTGGGCTGGAAGTACAGCGAGAAGGGTGGGGTGGCGACCTTCGATCCGGTGGACGGCGCGCGCAATGAAGGCGGCGAGATCTATTCGGCGGAGCGCGGCGGTTTCACGCGGCCTGTGGGCAATACGCCGCAGGCTCCTCCGCCGGTGCCGCGCGACGGCGACGTCAACGAGAGCGGCGAGGTGTGGAGCGACTACTCGCACGGCTTCGTCGGCCGCAACACCTATGAGCAGGACAAGGCCAGTCAGGCCTGGCTCGCCGACAAGGCGAAGTCAGATCTCGCCGACATGCAGCGGCCCGACGAGGACGTCGCCGAACTCCAGCGCAAGATCGACGCGACCCGCCAGCAGGGCGCGGAGATGCGCACCTACTTCAAGGCACGCGACGAACTGCTGGGCGCGCTCGGCGAGGAGCGCGGCCGCGAGGGCGTCGATGCCTTGCTGGACCAGTCCCGCTCCGGCCTGTTCGACGAACTCAGTGACCGCCTGCTGACGACGCCCGCCGACAACGACTACCACAAGGGCCTCGAGGGCCTGCTGCCGCTCGCCGACGTGATCGGCAACCAGATGCGCCCGGGCTATACCCCGACCTACACCTACAAGGACGCCGCGCAGGATACCCTGCTGCAGAGCGGGGCGGCGGCGCTCGATGCTGTCTTGACCAAAGGCTGGGCGAGTTCGGCGGTCGGCAGCTCGCTGGCGATGCGCGATGCGGCCCGTGCCGGCGGCGGTATCATCGACATCGCGACCGCGGGGGTCAAGTCGGCGGTGACCGACGTCCTGTTCGGCAAGGCCATCCATTACGGCGCCGGCTATGCCGGCGAGGCCTGGCGCGCCGGCAGGAATGCGGTCGCCGGCATCGCCGAGAGCGGCGCCGATCTTCTGGCGCAGGCGAGCCGGCGCTCCAAGGTCGCCACCGACCTGGTCGAGAAGCTGCGGAAGAGCCTCACCACGCTGGACCAGGGCGTCCATGTCGACGGTTCGGGGCGGCTGCGCGCTTCGCTGACCGACGTGCTGGAGGTGCAGAAGAACCCGCACCAGGTGCGGGCGCTCAAGCAGAGCGGATCGGCATCGACCCAGGAAGCCTTCAACAACACGCTGCGCAACGAGGTCTACAAGCCGCACGACCAGATGCTGCTGGAGCGGCTGCGCCAATCGAGCCCGGAACTGGCCGACAAGAAGCTCGTGGTCCACGACTTCCGCACCCCCGGCAAGACCGCCAATCCGATCAACGCCGACCGCGACTTCCGGGTGCTGATGCAGGACAGCAAGGGCAAATGGGTGGAGGTGCCGAAGACCAAGTGGGAGCAGCATTCCAACGACGCCTTCGCCGAGCTGACCTTCTTCGACAAGTCGAAATGCCCGCAAGGCATGAG
>JBAQER010000705.1:0-3845 GCA_049286845.1 Bradyrhizobium sp. | reverse complement strand
CCCTCGTACTGGCCGGCGCGACGCGAAGGGAAGAGTGCGATGACGGTATTGACCTGGTCCGACGATCGCGTTGAGCAACTGAAGAAGCTGTGGGAGGGCGGGCTTTCGGCCAGCCAGATCGCCGCGGAACTCGGAAATGTGACGCGAAATGCGGTAATCGGCAAAGTCCACCGGCTCGGCCTGTCCGGCCGCGCCAAGAGCCCCTCCACCTCGGCCGCTCCCCGCCAGCGCAAGGCGCGCCCGGCCCAGCACATGATGCGGGTGTCGCGTCCGGTGTCGCGCGGCAATACCGCGCTGGCCCATGCCTTCGAAGTCGAGATGGAGCCGGATCCGATCGCCTACGACAACGTGGTGCCGATGAGCCAGCGGCTGTCGCTGCTGGAGCTGAACGAGGCCACTTGCCACTGGCCGGTCGGCGATCCCTCGAGCCCGGAATTCTTCTTCTGCGGCGGCAAGGCGCTGACCAGCCTGCCCTATTGCGCGCACCACTCGCGCATCGCCTACCAGCCGGCCAGCGACCGCCGCCGGCAACCGGCGAAGCCGACGCGGTAAGCGCGGTATCCAAACGTTGTCGTCCCTGCGAACGCGGGGACCCATAGCCACAGGTGCTTGTGGTTATGCCGAGCTGGTGCTCCAGCTTTACAAACAATCAACATCGGTGGTTATGGGTCCCCGCGTTCGCGGGGACGACCGTTGATGTGGTCGCTACTCCGCCTTCGCGAAGCGGTCGTCCAGCGCGTAGCCGGCGCCCCGGACGGTGCGGATCGGGTCCTGCTCGCGGCCGGGGTTGAGCAGTTTGCGCAGCCGGCCGATGTGCACGTCGACCGTGCGCTCGTCGATGTAGATGTCGCGGCCCCAGACGCTGTCGAGCAGCTGCTCGCGGCTGAACACCCTCCCGGGATGCTCGAGGAAGAATTCCAGCAGGCGATACTCGGTCGGACCGAGATCGATCGGGCGGCCGGAGCGCGCGACGCGGCGCTTTTCGCGGTCGAGTTCGAGGTCGCCATAGGTCAGCACGGTGGCCAGCCGCTCGGGACTGGCGCGGCGCAACAGGCCCTTCACCCGCGCCAGCAATTCCGGCACCGAAAAGGGTTTTACGATGTAATCGTCGGCGCCGGTGGCGAGCCCGCGCACGCGCTCGCTTTCCTCGCCGCGCGCAGTCAGCATGATGATCGGCAGTTGCCGCGTCTCCGGCCGCGCCCGCAAGCGGCGGCACAGCTCGATGCCGGACAGGCCGGGCAGCATCCAGTCCAGCACCACCAAATCGGGCACGCGCTCCTTCAACCGCGTGTCGGCGTCGTCGCCGCGCCCGACGGTTTCGACGTCGTAACCTTCGGCATCGAGGTTGTAGCGCAACAGCGTGGTGAGCGCTTCCTCGTCTTCAACCACCATAATGCGCGCGCTCATATTCTTGGCCTTCTCGCTTGTGGAATTCTCTTCACGCGACGCTCTTTCAGTCCGGCACGGTCGCGGCAAAGGTCGTCATGTCGCCTTTCGGGCGCTTGTCGACCATCTGCTGGCCTTCGATCATGTAGAACACGGTTTCCGCGATGTTGGTGGCGTGATCGCCGATCCGCTCGATGTTCTTGGCGCAGAACATCAGATGGATGCAGAACGAGATGTTGCGCGGATCTTCCATCATGTAGGTCAGGAGCTCGCGGAACAGCGAGGTGCAGATGGCGTCGACCTCCTCGTCGCCCTTCCACACGTTCATCGCCGCCGGCAGATCGTGCGCCGCATAGGCGTCGAGCACGGATTTGACCTGGCCCTGCACGAGGTCGGTCATGTGTTCGAGGCCGCGGATCAGTTTCAGGGGCTGGAAATCGCTCTCCAGCGCCGAGACCCGCTTGCCGATGTTCTTGGCGAGGTCGCCGATGCGCTCGAGATCGATGGCGACCCGCATGGCGCCGACGATTTCCCGCAGGTCCACCGCCATCGGCTGGCGCCGGGCGATGGTCAGCACCGCGCGTTCCTCGATGACGTGCTGCAGGTGGTCGATTTCGGCGTCGGCGGCGACGACGCGCTTGCCGAGCGCGACATCCCGGCGGATCAGCGCGTCGACGGAGTCGACGATCATGCGCTCGGTGAGACCGCCCATCTCCGAGACCAGCCGGGTCAATTCCTGCAGATCGCTGTCGAACGCCTTGGCGGTGTGTTCAGAAGCCATTTTTCTCTCCTCAGCCGAACCGGCCGGTGATGTAGTCCTGGGTGCGCCGGTCGCTTGGCGAAGTGAAGATCTTGTTGGTGTCGTCGAATTCGACCAGCTCGCCCAGATACATGAAGGCGGTCTTGTCGGAGACGCGCGCGGCCTGCTGCATATTATGGGTGACGATGGCGATGGTGTAGTCCTCCGCCAGTTCCGTGATCAGTTCCTCGATCTTGGCGGTCGAAATCGGATCGAGCGCCGAGCACGGCTCGTCGAACAGGATGACCTCGGGCCGCACCGCCACGGTGCGGGCGATGCAGAGCCGCTGCTGCTGGCCGCCGGACAGGCTGAGGCCGGAGGCGTTCAGCTTGTCCTTGACCTCGTTCCACAGCGCGCCGCCGCGCAGCGCCTTTTCGACCCGGCCGTCCATTTCCGATTTGGAGATCTTCTCATAGAGCCGGATGCCGAACGCGATGTTCTCGTAGATCGTCATCGGAAACGGCGTCGGCTTCTGGAACACCATGCCGACGCGGGCGCGCAGCAGGTTGAGATCGAGCTTGGGATCGAGGATGTTGGTCTGGTCCAGCATCACCTGGCCGGTGGCGCGCTGGCCGGGATAGAGGTCGTACATCCGGTTGAAAATCCGCAGCAGGGTCGACTTGCCGCAGCCGGACGGCCCGATGAAGGCGGTGACGCGATGGGTGCCGAGCGCGATGTTGATGTCCTTCAGCGCGTGGTGCTCGCCATAGTAAAAATTCAGACCGCGCGCGGTAATCTTGGCCGGCGCCTCGGGCAGCACCACCGAGGGAACGGGTCACCCCGCAGCACTCATCGATACGGAAAGATCATTCATTTCGCTGTCCTCTCGGCGCCGAGAATGCGTGCGCCAATATTCAGGGCAAGTACGGTCAGGGTGATCAGCAGGGCCCCGCTCCAGGCGAGCTGCTTCCAGTAGACATAGGGGCTCTGCACGAAGTTGTTGATGGTGACCGGCAGGTTGGCCATCGTCTTGGTCAGATCGAGGCTGAAGAACTGGTTCGAAAGCGCGGTGAACAGCAAGGGCGCGGTTTCGCCGGCGACGCGCGCGGTGGCGAGCAGCACGCCGGTGATAAGGCCCGCGCGCGCGGCGCGATAGGCGATGCGCTTGATGACCAGCGAACGCGGCAGGCCGAGCGCGCTTGCCGCCTCGCGCAGCGGATTGGGCACCAAGAGCAGCATGTCCTCGGTGGTGCGCACCACCACGGGAATGACGATCACGGCGAGCGCCAGGCAGCCGGCGAAGGCCGAGAAGCCGCCCATCGGCACCACGATGGCGCCGTAGATGAACAAGCCGATGATGATCGAGGGCGCGCTCAGCAAGATATCGTTGATGAAGCGGATCACCGAGGTGAGCCGGTCGTTCCTGCCGTACTCGGCCAGATAGGTCCCGGCGAACAGGCCGAGCGGCGCGCCGATGCCGACCCCGATCACGGTCATGATGATCGAACCGGTAATGGCGTTGAGAAGACCGCCTTCGGTCGACCCCGGCGGCGGGGTATTCTGGGTGAAGATCTGCACATTGAGCCCGGCAAGGCCGTTGTAGAACAGCGTGAACAGGATCAGGCCGAGCCAGGTCACGCCGAAGATCGTGGCAGCGAGGCAGAGGAACTTGATGATGATGTCGAAGCGACGGCGGCGGGTGTAAATCGGGTTCATGATC
>JBAQER010000704.1:0-3504 GCA_049286845.1 Bradyrhizobium sp. | reverse complement strand
CCCAGGCCTTGTCGCCGCCGTTCAACAGGTCGAAACAGATCGCGCCGGGCACGATCGGAATCAGCGCGCCGCCGACCGCAAAGCCGCGGCCTTGTTCGGCGAGCCAGGCTTGTACCCCGCCGCCGGCCTCGAGCCCGAACGCCGAGCCGCCCGAAAGCGCGATGCCGTGGATCTGCTCCACGGTATTGGCGAGGTCGAGCACCGCGCCCTCGCGGATACCGGGACCGCCGCCGCGGATGTCGATCGCCGCCACCGCCGGCGTATCGAAGATCACAGCGGTGACGCCGGAAGCCAGCGCGGCGTCGTCGGCGTGGCCGACGCGGACGCCGGCAATATCGGTGAGGAGGTTTTTCATTCGCTTTCCCTGCGGCGCGCAGATGAGCGCAGGGCTGCGCTCCGGTCAACCGCGTCGCACGCAGCGATGCTCCCATCGGCTCGCTACCAACAAAAAACGCCCCGGCGAACCGGGGCGTTTGACGTCTTGATGGACCAGTCAGGCCTTACGAGCCCTTCGGGTTGATCTCGACGTAGTTGCCCTTGGCGTCCCACTTGTAGACGACATAGTCGAGTACCTTGATGTCGCCCTTGGCGTCGAATTCAAGCTTGCCGATCACGGTGTCCCATGCGCCGGCCTTGATCGCGTCCATGACCTTCTTCGGATCGGTGCTGCCAACCTTCTTGACCGCCTGCGACCAGACCTGCATCGCGGCGTAGGTGTAGAGGGTGTAGCCTTCGGGATCGATGTTCTTGGCCTTGAACTTCTCGACGATCGCCTTGGCGGTCGGCTTGTTGCGCGGGTCGGGTCCGAAGGTGAACAGCGTGCCTTCGCCGGCGGGGCCGGTGATCGATGCAAACTCCTTGTCGGCCAGCGCGTCGCCGGCCATCAGGGTGGTCTTCAGGCCCTGGTCGCGCATCTGGCGCACCAATAGTCCGGATTCCTGATGATAGCCGCCGACATAAACCAGGTCGATATTGTCGCGCTTCATGCGTGAGACGATCGCGGTGAAGTCCTTGTCACCCTTGTTGTAGGACTCGAACATCTTCTCGGTGAAGCCAGCCTTGTTGAGCGCCTTCTTGGTCTCGTCGGCGAGTCCCTTGCCGTAGGTGGTCTTGTCGTTGAGGATGGCGACGTTCTTGCCCTTGTAGTTCTTGGCAATGAATGCGGCGGCGACCAGGCCCTGCTGATCGTCGCGGCCGCAGACCCGCGCCACGTTCCAGAGCTTGCGCTCGGTGAACAGGGGATTGGTCGAGGCCGGGGTAATCTGCAGCACATTGCCGTCCGCATAGGCTTCCGACGCCGGGATCGACGACGAAGAACAGTAGTGGCCTGCGACGAACGGGATTTTCGCGCTGGCGAACTTTTCAGCTATCGAACGGGCCTGCTTGGGGTCGCAGGCATCGTCACCGACCTGCAGCGCGAGCTTCTTGCCGAGCAATCCGCCCGCGGCGTTGAGATCCGCCACCGCCTGCTCGGCGCCGTTCTTCATCTGCCGGCCGAAGGCGGATTCGCCGCCCGTCATCGGGCCCGCCACTCCGATGGAGATGTCCTGTGCCAGCGCTGCCGTCGACAGCGCGAAGGTCGCGCCCAATGCCAGGCCGATGAGTTTCAGTGATTTCATGGTTGGTCCTCGCGATAATCGCTACGGTAGGGACCCGGCCCCTCGCCGGGTTCGAGAAGAGGGTGGCATTGTCGGCTGAATTTGGTCCGAAGTCATCGGCAATTTTCGGGCAAATCCACCATTCATTCGCCGCATCTTGCCGCAGCCGGCCGTGCCACGGGGCTAACCCCGCCGGCCGCCTTCCAAATAGGCGGCGCGGATTTCCGGACGCTGCAGCAGTTCGTCGCCGGTACCTTCCAGCGTGATCAGGCCGTTGACCATGACGTAGCCGCGATGGGCCAGCTTGAGCGCATGATTGGCGTTCTGCTCGACGATCAGCACGGTGAGGCCGTCCCGTCGATTCAGGGTCCGGATGGCGTCGAAGATCTGTCGCGCGATCAGCGGGGCTAGGCCCAGCGACGGCTCGTCCAGCATCAACAGGCGGGGCCGGCTCATCAGCGCGCGGCCGATCGCCAGCATCTGCTGTTCGCCGCCGGACAGCGTGCCGCCGCGCTGGGCCATCCGCTCGTTGAGCCGCGGAAACAGTGTCAGCACGCGTTCCAGCCCGGCGGCGCGGTCGGTTTCGCTGCTCTCGGTCGCGTCGGCGCCCATCTGCAGGTTTTCCGCCACGCTCATGCGCGGAAAAATCCGGCGGCCTTCGGGCGACTGCGCAATGCGCAGCCGCGCGATCTCGTGGGTCGGCACCGCGGTGATGTCGTGGCCGTCGAACAGGATCTGGCCCGAGCGGGCGCGCGGGCGGCCGAACACCGTCATCATCAGCGTCGACTTGCCGGCGCCGTTGGCGCCGATCAGGGCGACGATCTCGCCGGGGTTGATGGTGAGATCGACGCCTTTCAGCGCCTCGATCTTGCCGTAGGCGGCGCGCAAGGACCGGATCGCGAGCAGGGGCGTGGCGGACGGCGCGGTCACGTTCCGCTCTCCATCACCGCGATCGCCTCGTCCTCGTCGGCGCCAAGATAGGCTGCGATCACCTTGGGATCGTCGCGGATCTGTTGCGGCGTGCCTTCCGATATCTTCACGCCGTAGTCCATCACCACGACATGGTCGGAGATTTCCATCACCACCGACATGTCGTGCTCGATCAGGAGGATCGAGGTGCCTTGCTCGGTGCGGATCGAGAGCAGCAATTCGCTCAAAGCGGCGCTTTCGCGCGCGTTCAGTCCGGCGGCCGGCTCATCGAGACAGAGCAGCGCGGGTTCGGTGCACATCGCGCGCGCGATTTCGAGACGGCGCTGGTCGCCATAGGGCAGGTTGCCGGCGGCGTCGTCGGCGCGGTCGATGAGCCCGATGCGCTCGAGCCAGAGCTTTGCCAAGTCGATCGCGCGCTTTTCCGCCGCGCGCCACGACGGTGCGCCGATCAATCCGAGAAAGGTCAGGCCTGAGGCCAGCATCAGCGCGTTGTGCTGCGCTACCATCAGGTTTTCCAGCGCGGTCATGCCGGGAAACAGCCGGATGTTCTGGAACGTGCGCGCGACCTTGGCCTGTTTGGAAATCCGGAAATCGTTAAGCCGCTCGAGCCGGATCTCGGCGCCGCCTTCATGCTGCAGCCGCATGGTGCCGTCGCTCGGCTTGTAGAAGCCGGTGATGCAGTTGAACACCGTGGTCTTGCCGGCGCCGTTCGGCCCGATCAGTGCGGTGATCTTGCGCCGTTCGGCGCCGAACGACAGATCGTTGACGGCGACGATGCCGCCGAAGCGCATGGACAGACGGTCGACGGTGAGAATGCTGTCGCCGCTCATCCATGCCCCTCCTTGACGAGGTCGGATGAGATGGCCTGGCTATGGTGCAGGAACACGGTCGGGGCGCGATGGCCGATCAGCCCGCGTGGCCGCCAGATCATCAACAGCACCATCGCCAGTCCAAACACCAGCATGCGATACTGGTC
>JBAQER010000703.1:0-3817 GCA_049286845.1 Bradyrhizobium sp. | reverse complement strand
GGTCATCGCCGCGACCAGTTCGTCGGACGAAGGTTTCTTGCCGCCGTTCTTGGCCATGGCCTTCTCGACCGCAGCCTTCAGCCCGAGAATCGACTGCGTGATGCGATAGGCGGCCTGCACCGGATAGACGCCGTTCGCAGCCTCATAACCCTTGAACAGCCAGTCGTTCAGCGGCGACTTCTGCGACATCAGGCCGTAGGCGCCGCGCGCGCCGATAATGGTGCCGTCAGGCATCTTGTCGCCGAGCGGCGGCAGGACATGGTCGGCGGCGCTGAATACCAGCTGACTGCGCTTGGGCAGACCGCGGGGAGCGGACTGCAGCACGAAAGCCTGCAGATCGCCGCCCCACAGGCTCGAATAGACCACGTCGGAGCCGGCACCAACCAGTGCGGAGATTTCGGTGCCGTACTGGCCCGCGCCGAATTTCGGCAACAGGTCGGTCGCGAGCTTGACGTTGGGATAAAGTTGTTGGGCTGCGGCGACGAAGTCGGCCCGGCTGTCCTGGCCCCAAGCGTAATCCTGGTTGATGGCCGACAGCGTGTCCATCTTGACGTTTTTCGCCTTCATGTACCTGACGAGGCCGACATTATCCATGGTGGCGTGTGACGCGGTGCGGAACACATAATTGTATTTCGCTTCCTCGAAAATGCGTGGTGTGCCGCAGTCCATCAGCACCAGCAATTTTTTCAGCTCTTCAGCGATCGGCGCAACCGCAAGACAATCGCCCGAGCTGATATAGCCGAGCACGGCATCGACATTGTCGCGCTGATAGAGGTTGCGCAGTTCCTGCACCTGCTTGGTGGCGCCGCCGTTCTCGTCGATGATCACGGGCTCGATCTTCAAGCCGCCGAAGCCAACCTTCTGGTAGGGAGCGGGGGCCGCGCCCTTGTTCAGCTGGTCGATGACGAACTGGCCGCCATTGCGGGCCGGTACGCCGAAGCTGTCGGCGGCGGGCCCGGACAGGAACGTCACAATGCCGAGCTTGAAGGTTTCTTGGGCGGACGCCGGCGCCGTCAGGGCGAGCGCAGTTGCGGTAACAGCAGTCAGCAGTGTGGCAGCGCGGTGAATCCGCGAAAATTGGTCCATGATTCTCTCCCTTTTTATTGCCGGCGGTTGAAGCCACCCGTTCGACCGCGCTGGTTGTCCCCGGCGTCGGCGGTTATGGCCGCGAGTTTAGGCGGGCTTTTCCGGCGCGTCTATGGAGGCCGCCGGTTCAAGAGGTTTACCGGCTGCGGCATCTAGCCGTCGAGGATCGCCACCGCCCGGGTCCAGCCCGCCGAGGCGCGCTCGATCTTGACCGGAAAGCACGACACAGTGAAACCGGTCGGCGGCAATTGCTCCAGATTGTGCAGCTTTTCGAGATGACAGTAGCCGATGTGCCGACCGGCCTTGTGGCCTTCCCAGATCAGGCTGGCGTCTTTGGTTTCGGCGTATTTCTTCGCGGTAAAGATGAACGGCGCATCCCAGCTCCAGCCGTCGATGCCGGTCAGCCGCACCCCGCGCTCGAGCAGGTACATCGTCGCTTCATAGCCCATGCCGCAGCCGGAAGTGACGTAGTCCGGCCTGCCGTATTTGGCGCCGGCGCTGGTGTTGACCACGACGATCTCCAGCGGCGACAGCGTGTGGCCGATGCGCTTCAGCTCGTTTTCGACGTCCTTTGCGGTTGCGACATAGCCGTCCGGCAAATGACGGAAGTCCAACTTCACGCCCGGCTGCAGGCACCACTCCAGTGGCACCTCATCGATGGTCCATGAGCGCTCGCCGCGGTTCATGGTCGGGTGAAAGTGCCAGGGCGCATCGAGATGGGTGCCGTTATGGGTGGAGAGCTGCACTTGCTCGACCGCCCAGCCCTGTCCATCGGGAAGGTCCTCGGCCTTCAGCCCGTCGAAGAACTGCAGCATCCGCGGCAGCCCCTGCTGGTGATCGATGTACTGGATGGTGGGGTGTCCTCCTGGAGGATCGGCCGGCACGTCGTTCTGCAGCGGCACGGAAATGTCGATCAGCCTTCGCGCCATGGCGCTTCCTTTCGGTGTTCTTGTTGTCCGAATTGTCGCGTCGTCAGTTCCGGGCGTCAAGAAAGCCCGCTTCGATACGCAACCCGCGCGCATCGGCCGCCGTCAGCAAGTCGATCAGGCGCTGCGCTTGTGGTGCCGCAGCGGCCCGCGCTGCTACCGCCGCCGTATACATGGTCGCGAGGTCGCAGCCCTTTGGCAGCGACCCCGACAGGGCGACGCCCTTCGTGCTGATGATCTCGGTCGATTGCGTGCAGCCGATCGGCCTCGGGGCGTCGGATAGAGCCAGATGATGCATCGCGGTCGCGCCGTTCGGAAAAATCCTGAGCCGGGAGGCCACCTCGTCGGCAATGCCGAGCTGCCGTAGCACTTTCGCAACGTGAATCCCGGCCGTCGACGCCTTGGTATCGGGAACGAAGATCGCATCCGCAGCTAGCAGCGCGGCGCGCAAGTCTGTGGCATCATTGACCGTGACCAAGGGATCGCCAGACCGCACGGCGATCGCGGTTTCGACCAAACCGATGTCGGATATCGAGGCGAGGACCAGCCAATTCTCCTGCGCCAGTTTGGCGACGATCGCCGATGTCAGAATGACGATGTCGGCCGGCATGCCCTGACGCAGTTTGTCGGCCATGGCGCCGACCGCGCCAAACTCGCCCGCGATGTCGAGGCCGGTCTGCGCCTTGAATTTCGGTGCAAGGCTCGCGACCAGGCCCTGCGCCGCGCCGCCGCTCAAGATGTTCAAGGCGTTCATGACGTCATTTCCATCGCCGCGATCAGGCTGTCGCGCGTAATCGGCAGGTTGCGAACGCGCAATTCCAACGCGTCGAATACGGCGTTGGCGATGGCTGCGGTGACCGGGCCATGCGCCGCTTCGCCGGCGCCGAGCGGCTCGCTGTCGGGCCGCTGGATCAGCTCGACCTGCACATCCGGGACCTCGCTGAAGCGAAGGATTGGATACGACCCCCATGTGGTGCTGGTGATGCGCTGCCGGTCGAAGCGGACGCGCTCTTTCAAGACCCAGCTGGTGGCCTGGATCGCACCACCTTCGATCTGATTGATCACGCCGTCGGGATTGATGGCTTCGCCGACATCGGCCGCAATCGTCAATCGCCTGACGCGGATATCCTCGGCGCCTTCGATCTCGGCGACCACGGCGCAATAGGCGCCGGTGTTCTTGTAACGCGCGAAGCCGAGGCCGTAGCCGGTGCCTGCTTTCCTGGCAGGCTTCCAGTTCGCGCGCTTCGCGACGGCGCGGATGACATCCTTTGCCCGCTCGTCCGACAAATGGCGCAGCCGGAAGGCGACCGGATCCTCGCCGCGTTCGGAGGCCACTTCATCGAGAAAGCATTCGATCGCGAACACGTTGCCCTGCGCGCCGAGCGTCCGCAGCGCAGAGGTGCGGATCGGCATGGTCGTCAGGCGGTGGCATTCGATCCGCCACGACGGGAAGTCATAGAGCGGCACGGCGTTGCGATCGGCGCCGCCGCCATTGGCCGATGGGGGATTGGTCGAGATCATGCGCGGGAACGGATTTGTCAGTTCGGTTGCCGCGAGCAGCGCCGGCTGCGCCGCGCGTCCTGGTCGCGCGGTGTGACCGTTGCTCCAGATACTGTGACGCCAACCGACGATCTCGCCCTGCGCGTCGAGATCGGCCTCGATCTCGATCGCCATCGCAGCACCAAACGGTGCATGCGACATCTCGTCTTCGCGCGACCACTGCACTCGGACCGGCCGGCCTTGGGCCGCCCTTGCCAGCAGCACGGCATCGAGCGCGACATCGTCGGCAGCATTGTGGCCGTAGC
>JBAQER010000702.1:0-2324 GCA_049286845.1 Bradyrhizobium sp. | reverse complement strand
GCGGAAGCGATGGCCAAGAAGCTCGGCACCCACCTGATCTACTTCGTGCCGCGCGACAACATCGTGCAGCACGCGGAACTGCGCCGCATGACGGTGCTGGAATATGCCCCGGACTCGGTTCAGGCCGGTCACTACCGCAGCCTCGCCGAGAAGATCCACAACAATGGCGGCAAGGGCATCATCCCGACCCCGATCACCATGGACGAACTCGAGGACATGCTGATGGAGCACGGCATCATGAAGCCGGTCGACGAAGCCATCGTCGGCAAGACCGCTGCCGAACTCGCCGCCGAAGCCGCGATTGCGGCGGCCTGAGGTCATCAATCGCTCATATCCGGACCCTCCTGGGGAGGGGTCGGACCCAAGCACCGCAAACGATCAAGCGAGGACAACCAAAATGAGTTTAGCCACGACGCAGAGCGTTGCAGAGATCAAGGCCCGCAACAAGGAATTGATCGAAGAAGTATTGAAGGTATATCCGGAAAAGACCGCCAAGCGCCGCGCCAAGCACTTGAACGTGCATGAGGCAGGCAAGTCCGATTGCGGCGTGAAGTCGAACATCAAGTCGGTCCCCGGCGTGATGACGATCCGCGGCTGCGCCTACGCCGGCTCCAAGGGCGTGGTGTGGGGGCCGATCAAGGACATGATCCATATCAGCCACGGTCCGGTGGGTTGCGGCCAGTATTCCTGGGCGGCGCGGCGCAACTACTACATCGGCACGACCGGCATCGACACCTTCGTCACCATGCAGTTCACCTCCGACTTCCAGGAGAAGGACATCGTCTTCGGCGGCGACAAGAAGCTCGCCAAGATCATGGACGAAATCCAGGAGCTGTTTCCGCTCAACAACGGCATCACGGTGCAGTCGGAATGCCCGATCGGCCTGATCGGCGACGACATCGAGGCCGTCTCCAAGCAGAAGTCGAAGGAATACGAAGGCAAGACCATCGTTCCGGTCCGCTGCGAAGGTTTCCGCGGCGTCTCCCAGTCGCTCGGTCACCACATCGCCAACGATTCGATCCGGGACTGGGTGTTCGACAAGATCGCTCCGGATGCGCCGCCGAGGTTCGAGCCGACGCCTTACGACGTGGCCATCATCGGCGACTACAACATCGGCGGCGACGCCTGGTCGTCCCGCATCCTGCTCGAGGAGATGGGCCTGCGCGTGATCGCCCAGTGGTCGGGCGACGGCAGCCTGGCCGAGCTCGAAGCCACACCGAAGGCCAAGCTCAACGTGCTGCACTGCTACCGTTCGATGAACTACATCTCGCGGCACATGGAAGAAAAGTACGGTATTCCGTGGTGCGAATACAACTTCTTCGGGCCGAGCAAGATCGCCGAATCGCTGCGCAAGATCGCCGGCTTCTTCGACGACAAGATCAAGGAAGGCGCCGAGCGCGTCATCGCCAAGTACCAGCCGCTGATGGACGCGGTGATCGCAAGATACCGGCCGCGCCTCGAAGGCAAGACCGTGATGCTGTTCGTCGGCGGACTTCGGCCGCGTCACGTAATCGGCGCCTATGAAGACCTCGGCATGGAAGTGGTCGGCACCGGCTACGAATTCGGCCACAACGACGACTATCAGCGCACGGCCCAGCATTACGTCAAGGACGGAACGCTGATCTACGACGACGTGACCGGATACGAGTTCGAGAAGTTCGTCGAAAAGGTCCAGCCGGATCTGGTCGGCTCGGGCATTAAGGAGAAATACGTGTTCCAGAAGATGGGTGTGCCGTTCCGGCAGATGCACTCCTGGGACTACTCCGGTCCCTACCATGGCTATGACGGGTTCGCGATCTTCGCGCGCGACATGGACATGGCCATCAACTCCCCGGTGTGGGCGTTGGCGAAGACACCGTGGAAGACCACCAGCAAGGGCGAAGCAGCCCAGGCGGAATAGCGCGACGGCGGGCCCGGTGGCTTGCCGCCGTGGCCCGCTCGCTGCTCTACCGATGAATTGACGAGGAGACGGTTCATGACTCAGAGCGCCACTCACGTACTCGACCACTTCGACCTGTTCCGGCAGCCGGAATACAAGGAGATGCTCGAGAACAAGAAGAAGAACTTCGAAAACCCGGTGCCGGCGGACGAGGTTGAGCGCATTCGCGAATGGACAAAGACGCCGGAATACCAGGAGAAGAACTTTGCCCGCGAGGCGCTGACGGTCAATCCGGCCAAGGCCTGCCAGCCGCTCGGCGCCGTGTTCGCCGCCGTCGGCTTCGAGGGCACGTTGCCGTTCGTGCACGGCTCGCAGGGCTGCGTCGCCTATTACCGCAGCCACTTCAGCCGTCACTTCAAGGAACCCAGTTCCTGCGTGTCGTCCA
>JBAQER010000701.1:0-2685 GCA_049286845.1 Bradyrhizobium sp. | reverse complement strand
CTCGCAGCTGCGGATGATCTTGTCGAACACCGGCGCAGTGTCGGCCACCGAGCTGCTGATAACCTGCAGCACTTCCGCCGTCGCCGTCTGCCGCTCGAGCGCCTCCCTGGTCTCGTTAAAGAGGCGCACGTTCTCGATCGCGATCACCGCCTGGTCGGCGAATGCCTTCATGAGCGCCCGCTGCTTGTCGTCGAGTGCAAAGCCGGGCTTGGGGTGCGTGAGACCGAGCAGGCCGATCCCGACCCCAGCATTCACCAGCGGAAACAACACTGCCGATCGATGACCGCCGGCGTGGCCGGTTGCCCTGATGGCGGCGTCCATCTTCGGATTGATTCCGGGCGACTCGGTGTCTGCAATGCGGATCTCGCGCATCTCGTGTATGCACAAGGCGGTGACCGAGAGCTCCGGGTCGAAGCGGCGAGGGTAGATCTTTGCGAGCTCGTCGCGCGCCGACTTGGATACGAGCGGACCCGCGGATCCGACCAGATGCGACTTGTCGTCGGACCGAATGATGATGGTGGCGGTGGCCGGAGCGAATAGGCGCGCCGCGCTCGCGGCGATCGCATCGAATACCGGTTGCACGTCAGTCGGCGAACCACTAATTACCTTGAGGATCTCCGCCGTCGCCGTCTGCCGCTCCAGCGCCTCCTTCGTCTCGTTGAACAACCGCACGTTCTCGATCGCGATCACCGCCTGGTCGGCGAAGGTCCGCACAAGGTCAAGCTGCTTCTCGTTAAGGCTGTAACCGGGCTCGGGATGGGTTAGGGCAATCGTCCCAATACCTTGCCCTTCCCGAATCAGCGGCACCATGGTGAGTGAGCGGTAACGCCCGGTTCTCGCAACCGATCTGGCCAAGGGCCGGGTATCGCCCAGGTTTTCGGTGTCAGGAATCGCGATGATCCGGCGTTCCACCATCGCTTCGGCCGCGACAATGTTCTTCGGATCAAACGGAATGGGAAAGAGCGCCTTCGATTCCTCGATGTTTGTGAGGCTCGGACCGGCATACGCACGCAGGTGAAGCAATTCGTTCTCTCGCATCAGGATTACAGCATTGCATGGCTCGAACAGGCGCGCACCGCTATTCACAATCGCATCGAATACCGGTTGAACATTTGTAGGCGAACTGCTGATGACCTTGAGAATCTCGGCCGTCGCCGTCTGCCGCTCGAGCGCCTCCCTGGTCTCGTTGAACAGACGCACGTTCTCGATCGCAATCACCGCCTGGTCGGCGAAGGTCTGCACCAGCGCGCGCTGCTTGTCGTTGAGGACGACGCCCGGCTCCGGGAAAGCAAGACCGATGACGCCAATACCCACTCCGTCCCGGACAAGCGGAACCTGAGTGATCGAGCGGACACCAAGACTGCGTCCGGCCTCCCTGTCGGCCTCGTCTGCTTCGGGCGCCTCGGTGTCGGATATGGCGACAACCTCTCGCGTCGCGACGCAGCGCATGAGGGACCAATTCGCCGAGGTGCCCGCGCGCAACCGTCCCAGCAGCGCTTCCAAGGCGTTCCGCCACTGGTCGAGCACCGCCGCGTCCTCGAACGCCGGAATGGCAATGCCGAGCACCTCGACGGAAGTTTCAGGTGTGTCCGGCCTGGCCAACGCCTTCAGCGCTACTCGCCCGCCTTCCGCGATGCTGATCCCCGCACGGCAGCCGAAAAGCTGCGCCGCGCTCCGGCAGATGGCATAGAACACCGGCCGCACTTCGGTTGGCGAGCGGCTGATCACCTTGAGGATCTCCGCCGTCGCCGTCTGCCGCTCGAGCGCCTCCTTGGTCTCGTTGAACAGGCGCGCGTTCTGGATCGCAATCACCGCCTGGTCGGCGAAGGTCTGGAGCAGCGCCTTCTGCTTGTCGTCGAGGTGGAACCCGAACTGGAAGTCCGTGAGGGCGATGGCCCCGATTCCCTTACCCTCCCGCATCAGGGGCGCGACCGTGACTGATCGGAAGCCGCCGGCGCGTGCAAGCGTCTTCATCGTCTCCGGGACGCCCTCGGCCTCGGTATCGAGCAGTTCCACAAGCGTTTGCGCCTGGATTGCTCGTCCTACGATCGTGCCGGCCAGTCGAATCGGGTAGAGCTTTAACCAGGCCTCGACCCGGTCCGCGGTGACGTGCGGACCGGCTACTGCCTTGAGGTGGATCCGGTCGTCCTCATCGATGCTGTTGATGGCCGCACTGCAGCGGAAGACACTTGCCGCGCTTTGCGCGATCGCGTCGAACACCGGTTGCACATTGGTCGGGGATTCGCTGATCACTTTGAGGATCTCCGCCGTCGCCGTCTGCCGCTCGAGCGCGTCCTTGGTCTCGTTGAACAGGCGCACGTTTTCGATCGCGATCACCGCCTGGTCGGCGAAGGTTTCCGCAAGCGTCACCTCCTGCTCGGTGAACGCGCCGGTCGTGCGGCGCGCGATCGCGAGGATGCCGATCGCTTCGCCGGCGCGGCGCAGCGGCACCCAGAGACCGGAGTGGAATCCCAGGCGCAGCCCCAGCTGCTTCATCCGGGGCAACTCCTCCACGACTTTGGTCAAGTCCGCCAGGTTGAGCGTGCGGCCGTCCAGGATCGCGACGCCGGACGCGCTGCCGCGGTCGATCGGGAACGGCGGAACGGCTGTTACATCGAGGCCGCCGCCCGCTTCATCAACCCCGGCCTGCGGGACGATCATGCCGTCGGCGGCGAGCGCGAGCAG
>JBAQER010000700.1:0-2489 GCA_049286845.1 Bradyrhizobium sp. | reverse complement strand
CTTCTCGACAGCGGCGCTCTGCGGGGTGAAGTAGCCGCCGGCCACGCTCACCAGGCAGCGCTTGTGCTCCACGTGATACTGGAATTCGTCGCGGAAGTGGTTGAGGAAGCTTTTCACCGGCAGCGCCGCCGCGTCCCCGAGGGCGCAGATGGTGCGCCCGGCGATGTTGTCGGCCACGTTGGTGAGCAGGTCCAGGTCTTCCTGCCGGCCCTTGCCGTGTTCGATGCGGTGGACCATGCGGTACATCCAGCCGGTGCCCTCGCGGCAGGGCGTGCACTGGCCGCAGGACTCTTCGAAATAGAAATACGACAGGCGCTCCAGCGCGCGCACCATGCAGGTGGTCTCGTCCATGACGATCACCGCACCCGAGCCGAGCATCGAGCCCGCCTTGGCGATGGAGTCGTAGTCGAGATTGGTCTGCATCATGATGTGCCCGGGGAGAACCGGCGCCGATGAGCCGCCCGGAATCACCGCCTTGATTTTCCTGCCGCCGCGCATCCCGCCCGCCATTTCCAGCAAGGTCGCGAACGGCGTACCGAGCTTCACCTCGTAGTTGCCCGGCCGGTTGACGTGGCCGGAGACTGAGAACAGCTTGGTGCCGCCGCTGTTCGGCACGCCCATGGCCATGACGGCATCGCCGCCGTTGTTGATGATCCAGGGCACCGCGGCGAAGGTCTCGGTGTTGTTGATGGTGGTCGGCTTGCCGTACAGACCGTAGCTGGCCGGGAACGGCGGCTTGAAGCGCGGCTGGCCTTTCTTGCCTTCGATCGACTCGAGCAGGCCGGTTTCCTCGCCGCAGATGTAGGCGCCGTAGCCGTGAACCGCGTGCAGTTCGAAGGAGAAATCGGCGCCGAGGATATTCTTGCCCAGATAGCCGGCGGCGCGCGCCTCGTCCAGCGCCTGTTCGAACAGCTCGTATTCGGCCCAGATTTCGCCGTGAATGTAGTTATAGCCGACCGCTGTGCCCATCGCGTAGGCCGCGATGATCATGCCCTCGATCAGCATGTGCGGGTTATAGCGGATGATGTCGCGATCCTTGAACGTGCCCGGCTCGCCCTCGTCCGTGTTGCACACGAGGTATTTCGGCCCGGTGTACTGCTTGGGCATGAAACTCCACTTCAATCCGGCCGGAAAACCCGCGCCGCCGCGGCCGCGCAGCCCCGATTTCTTGACTTCGGCGACGACGGCGTCGGGCGTGATCTTCTCGCTGATGATTTTTTTCAGCGCGGTATAGCCGCCGCGCGCCTCATAGTCCTTGAGGTGCCAGTTGGCCCCGTCGAGGCCTTTCATCAGGATGGAGTCTGGACCGTAGTCGAGCATCACTTCAGCTCCGAGAGCAGTTGATCCAGCTTTTCGTTCGACATGGAGCAGCACATGCGCCGGTTGTTGACCAGCAGCACCGGGGCGTCGCCGCAGGCGCCCATGCATTCGCCCTGCTACAGCGTGAAGCGGCCGTCGGCGGTAGTCTCGTTGAAACCCACGCCGAGGCGATGCTTCAGATGCTCGGCGGCTTCGACGCCGCCGGAGAGCGCGCACGGCAGGTTGGTGCAGACGGTGACCTTGTGTTTGCCCACCGGCGCCAGGTCGTACATGTTGTAGAAGCTCGCGACCTCGTACACCGCGACCGGCGGCATGCCGAGATATTGCGCCACGAAATCCATGGTCTCGGTCGAGAGCCAGCCTTTCTCCACCTGGGCGATGGCGAGTGCCGCAATCACCGCCGACTGCTTCTGCTCGGCCGGGAATTTGGCGATCTCGCGATCGATCTTCTTCAATGATTCTGCGCTCAGCATGTCATTCACCAAGGTTCATTTCAGCGGTCAACGGTCGATCTCGCCGAACACGAAGTCCAGCGTGCCGATGATCGCGACCATATCCGCGATCATGTGGCCACGCGCCATCTCGTTCAGTCCCTGCAGGTGCGCGAAACCGGCGCCGCGAATTTTCATGCGGTAGGGCTTGTTCGCGCCGTCGGACACCAGGTACACGCCGAATTCGCCTTTGGGGTGCTCGATCGCGGCATAGGCTTCGCCGGCGGGGACGCGGAACCCTTCGGTGAAGAGCTTGAAGTGATGGATCAGCTCTTCCATGCTGCCCTTCATGTCGGCGCGCGCCGGCGGGGCGATCTTGTGGTTGTCCACGATCACCGGGCCGGGGTTGGCGCGCAGCCATTCGACGCACTGGCGGATGATGCGATTGGATTGGCGCACTTCTTCCACCCGGCACAGATAGCGGTCGTAAGTGTCGCCGTTGACGCCGACCGGGATGTCGAAGTCGAGCTTATCGTAGACTTCGTAGGGCTGTTTCTTCCTCAGGTCCCACTCGACGCCGGAGCCGCGCAGCATCACGCCGGTGAAACCGAGTTGGATCGCGCGCTCGGGCGTGACCACACCTATGCCCACGGTGCGCTGTTTCCAGATCCTGTTTTCGGTAAGCAGCGTTTCGTAATCGTCGACGTGTCTCGGGAACCGGTCGGTAAAGTCCTCGAT
>JBAQER010000699.1:0-11578 GCA_049286845.1 Bradyrhizobium sp. | reverse complement strand
GAATCTCAAAAATGAAATCGCAAGGTTCTGCAGCCTCAGACCGCGAAACCTTGCAATCTCAAATCCGGCAGAGCGCCCAAAACCGACTCTTGATCAACGCCTTAGACATTGTTCACGGACGACTAATTAGCAATTAGGCTAAATAATCGACCAGGAGCCGCAGGTCAAGGGGTGCAACCATCGCCATTCGCGCGCGTGTGCGGCGGCCACCGCCTCTGTGCCGGAGAGAGCGCGCCTAGTCGGATTCATGGTGCGGTGAGGGCGTCAGTCGATCCCCATTTGCTTGCTCGTCATACGGTTTCTGAAGCATCACAGTTCCTCTTGGCGCCTTGTGCGTAGCGGCAGCGACGACGCGGCCTCTAAATTTTCCGGCTGTCGTAGGCCCAATGTAATAGCGCCTGGCGCTGGCGCGGCCGGCAAGTCGGGTCGCCCGGTTCGCAATGCTTCCTGATTTGTGAGACGTGTCGTCTCATGGCCTTCCAGCGCCCGATTTGGCGCGCGTCCTCCTCAGGCAAGCGCCGGCCCAGGTAGTACCGACAATACCACTGGAACCAGCCGCGCGGATCGTTCGGATATATCCAGCCCTTTCTTCGCCATTCCGACAAGCGTTGGCTGGCGTCCACGCCGAAATAGTTCAAGGAGCAGTCGCGGCCCGAAGGCGAGAGCTTCGCGCGCGCAAACCAACTCGCGGGAAACTCGTCACGACAATCGGTGAGGTATTTGCCGCAGAACACACCGAGTTCGAGCATCTGCTTGGGCGTCAAATCGGGCCGGAATTGCGGGTCGAAATCGCGGCCGGCCGACGCAGATAACACATAGCGATAGCCATTCTGCATCTTGTCGATAACGATGCGGCGGCGCATTCGGCCTCCTGTTAGTTCAACAGCCAGATCGCACCGTTCAGAACCAAAGCGAACGCTACCCAGGTGGCGTAGGGCGCGAACAGGAGCGATGCGATCTTATCCTGTCGCCAAGTTATCATGATGAAGCCAATGATAGTGATCAGGAGCAGTACGATTACGCCAAGGGCGATATCGATGCGATGGCCCAAGAAAAAGATGGGCGGCCAAACGAAATTCAGAGCCAGCTGCCCCCACCACAGCTTCATTGGCGCGCTATTGCGGCCCTCTCTCCAAACACGCCATCCGGCGATCGCGATCATGATATAAAGCGTGCTCCAAACCGGGGCAAAGATCCAGTTCGGCGGACCGAAAGGCGGCTTGCTTAGCGTCGCATACCATGCACCGGGGGCGGTCACGAAACCGATAATGAGGCCACCACCTAGAACGAGCGCAAAAAACAAGACTACACTGCCGAGTTCGGCTGCGCGCATTTTCATTGAAATGACTTTTCATCCCTGGCTATCGGCATAAGAACGTCAGTGGTCCTTTTGCCTCGGATCAGCAGCAGCGTTCGCGTCTCCTTGTGAACGGAAATAGCGTAATTTCGGCGTGATTCTTGCTACCGCCCTGCCGTCGGCAGCCCGTCACGCCGAGCCGGAACCACCGGCCACGATCTTCTCGTTCAGTTTCTGATCGACGATCTCGACCGTGCGGTCGATCTCGGGGTTGGGCATGCCAAGCTGATGCGAAATCAACTTCACCAGCAGGTCGACCCGCTCGATGAAGGGCGCTCCGCCGGCTACCGCGCGGGCCGCCGATGAAGGTTTGAGAAGGCTTTCCGCCGCTTTGGCATATTTTTCGAAAGGAACCTGATCCTTCGGGTCGGCTCCGAGACGCCGGGCGATGGCGTCGACGTGATCGTAGATCGACCGCGAGAGCTTCAGATCGCCGTGCACGGCGTCGCGGATCGGCCGCGGCTCGTGCAGCGTGATGCAGCGGTAATTCCCGGTCAGCAGCATCGACCATTTCGCCAGGGGGACGAACAGCGAATCGAACACCTTGAGCTTCACCGGAACGTCGTGGCCATCCAGCTTCACCGCGTCGATGTCGGTTTCCAGCTCCCGAAGCAGCAGGTTATGTTTCTCGTCCGCAAATGCCGCTGCCTTGAAGTTTGTCGGCAGGCCGACATGAAGGACGTTCGCCGCCTCTTCCGGTGGACGGAAGGCCTGCGGATCGGGCGAGCACAGCGTCACCAGTCCCGGTTTGAACCGTTCCCAGACTTGCGCATTGGTATAGGCCTCATCGAGCTGCATTTCCGCCAGTGCCGGGATTCGCTTGAGATAGGGTAACGGCGGCATGTTCATGATCGAAAGACAAGGCAGCTTCGCCTCGGCGATCTTGATCATCAGGACCCTGATCGTATGGTTGGTGTATTGCGGTTCCTGCATGGCAAGACCGACCAGATCGTAACGGGAGAGGTCGACGTCGGCGGGCGTGGTCGCGTCCAAGGTCCCGGGCAGATCGCGCGAGAAGATCGCCCGGTGCACCGCCTCGTCACGCAGCTTGATGCGAACTTCCGTACCGTCGCGGTTGATGAGTTCTGCAGTCTTCGCCCGGCAGACCAGGGTCACGTTATGACCTGCCATCAGCAGCTTTGTCGCCAGCAATGAGCCATACGAGGCTCCAAGGATCAGAATGTTGCGCGCCATACTCTCTCTTCCACCGATGATCTGACGTCCCGATCCGCGCCAGGCTGAAAAATTCCGTTAGGGATCCGCGGGGGTGCCTACCGCAAATCGATAGGTGTGACAATCATAGAGCGGTCCCAATTTCATCCTCTGCGGCGCGCCATCGGTTCATCGCAAACACCAAAGGGCCGAAGCATCCAGCTCAGCCCCGCGACAGCTTCTCGAAGCGCTTGATCAGCCGCTCGCGCTTGAGGCGGGACAGCCGCTGGATCCAGAACACGCCGTTCAGCTGGTCGATTTCATGCTGATGGCAAACGGCGCGCAGGCCCCCGGATTCCTCGGTCTGTATGTTGCCGTGGACGTCGCGATAGTTGATCCGGACGCGCGCATGACGGCTTATGTCGTCATTGACGCCGGGCATCGAGACGCTGCCTTCCTGATGCATGATCATCTCGGGCGATGCCCAAATGATCTCGGGATTGACGTAGGTCCGCGCACCATCGACCGGGTCGAGGTCGAGAACCACCACCCGCAGGGAGATGCCGATGTGCGGCGCGGTGATCCCGATCCCCGGCGCGGCGTGCATGGTCTCCAGCAGGTCTTTCGCAAGCTCCCGCAGCGCGCCGTCGAACACGGTCACGGGCTGCGCTGGGAGCGCAAGCCGGCGGTCGGGATAGCGGACAATCGGGCGAATGGTCATGATCCCTGTCGTAGGCCGGTGAATGGCGGCGGGCAACGCGGCGCTCAACTCTGTTCCGTGTTGGAATCCCCGTGCTGGGGTGCGGCGATGGCCACCCACGGACATCGACCGGGCGGTCGTTGCCGGCGTTGGAAAATAAAATAGTATTGACTAATGAATTAGTGTGGACTAATTGATTGGCCATGAACCAAGCCGCCGCCGTCAACGCCGTCATGCGCACGCTCGCCGACCCCACCCGGCGCGCCGTGTTCGAGCGGATCGTCGGCTCCGACGAGATTACGGTGGTTGAATTGACCCGGGGCAGTGGGGTGACGCAGGGCGCCATCTCCCAGCATCTCAAATCGTTGAAACAAGCCGGTCTGGTCGCCGAACGTCCCGAAGGCCGCAACGTTTATTACCGGGCCGAGCCCGAGGGCCTCGCGCCGCTCGTCGATTGGATGAGCCATTACGGCGTGTTCTGGCGCGAGCGGTTCGCCAACCTGAAAACCCTGCTGAAGGAGATCGATCCATGAGCGCCACCGCATTGAAGTCCGACACGCAGGCCATCGTGGTCGACGAGGTCCTTCCGCATGCGCCCGAGACGATCTGGAAAGCGCTGACGACGAACGAACTGATCGGCCGCTGGCTGAAGATGTCGCCGACAGGGTTCGAGCCGGTCAAGGGTAGACACTTCACGATGAAGACCACACCCGCCGGCGCCTGGGACGGCGTCATTCATTGCGAGGTACTGGAGGCGATCCCGAACCAGCGCCTCGCCTTTGCCTGGAAAGGCGGACACGAGGGAAATGTCGGCTACGGCGCGCCGCTGGACACTGTCGCCACCTTTACCCTTTCAAGAGTGGAGAACGGTACGCGCCTTCGCCTCGTCCACTCCGGCTTCGTGCTGCCGAGGAACGAACTGGCGTTCAAGAATATGGGCGAGGGCTGGAAGAAGGTCGTGCCAAGCATCGGCGTCATCGCTGCGGAACAGGACCGCCCGAAAAAGCCGCACTAGTACCCGGAATCGCAAATCGGTAATGCAGCCATCCTTCGAGACGGCCGCTTCGCGGCCTCCTCAGGATGAGGTCTAACTTGTTGATACACAACAACCTCATGCTGAGGAGCGCGCATCGCGAGCGTCTCGAAGCATGGGCAACAAGCGACTCACTGACCATTAATAGTGAGTACTAGGGAGGAAAACACATGAGCGAGGCTTATACCGGCGGATGCGCCTGCGGCGCGGTCCGTTATGAAATCGCTGGCGAACCGGTGTTCATGAACGACTGCCAGTGTCGCGACTGTCAGCGCAAGAGCGGCACCGGGCACGGGTCCTACCTGACTTTCCCGGGCAAGAGCGGAGTGAAGCTCGAAGGCGAAGCGAAGCATTGGGATATCGTTGGCGATAGCGGCAATGTGAAGACGCGTGCCTTCTGCCCTACCTGCGGATCACCGGTCTATATGACGTTTGTGGCGATGCCCGATCTGTTCACCGTGCACGCCGCAAGCCTCGACGATCCCAGCCGATACAAGCCGCAGGCTGTGACGTACACCATACGCGGTTACGCCTGGGACAAGCTCGATCCGGCCCTTCCGAAATTCGACAAGATGCCGCCGATGTGAAAGCGGCGTGATCGGGAATCGCGGGCCCTCGTCGAGCTCCCTTGTCCAGCCCCTCGCGCAAGAATATTCCGCTTAAACCTGCGCCCTCTGCTTACCGAGAGGGTGAAATGTTGCGCAAATCTCGGGCATCTCATGCCGCGAGAATGCGAACCCATATCCTCAAGCTGTCTGGAATAAAATGGGAAAAATGCCGCCATCGCGTCCCGGAGCGGAACGAACCCTCACGTCAATTTGCCCGCATCGACCTGCGGCGGCTGGATCGCAGGTCCCCGGCGGCGGCGTGTGACTCCTTTTCCCTGCCTCAATCGTTCTAGCTGCATCTGGACACTTGAGCAGAAGGAACCGGACATGGCGGAGAGGAGATCAACAATGCAGATATCACCCGAGAACGGCCGCAAAGGACGGACCTCAATGAACACCCCACCGATCGTGTCGCCGCAGGAGTGGGCGGCTGCGCGCGAGCAGCTGCTCGTGAAGGAGAAGGCCTTGACCCGCGCCCGTGACGCGCTGGCCGCCGAGCGTCGGCGAATGCCGTGGCTGGCCGTAGAGAAAGAGTACGCGTTCGACGGGCCTGCGGGCAAGGCGAGCTTGCTCGACCTGTTCGACGGCCGCCGTCAGCTGATCGTCTACCGCGCCTTCTTCGAGCCCGGGGTGTTCGGGTGGCCCGAGCATGCCTGCCGCGGCTGCTCCATGGTGGCCGACCAGGTCGCCCACGTCGCCCATCTGTACGCCCGTGATACCACTCTCGCGTTTGTCTCGCGCGCGCCTCAGACCGACATCGCAAGCCTGAAGGCGCGAATGGGATGGGAGATACCCTGGTACACCATCACCGACGGCTTCGACGCAGACTTCGGCGTGGACGAGTGGCACGGCACCAACGTGTTTTTCCGCGACGGCGACAAACTTTTCCGTACCTACTTCATCAACAGCCGCGGCGACGAGGCGATGGGGAGCACCTGGAGCTACCTCGACGTGACGCCGCTCGGGCGCCAGGAGGAGTGGGAGGACTCCCCGGAGGGCTATCCCCAGACCCCACCGTACAAGTGGTGGAACTGGCACGACGGTTACGCCGCCGACGCCCCGCGCGACTCGAGGTGGAGCGAGGTGGTGGACAGCGCCTTGGTGACGTTGGGAGAACCTCAACGTTCGGCACGGTGACATAGGTACCAGCGGCGCAATTGCGCTCTTTGCAGGAGAGAGAAAAATGAGCGAGGCTCATATCGGCAGACGCGGCTCCGGCGCGCTCGATGGTGAAAACGGCAACGCAGCAGCAATTGGGGCAGCCGATTTTCTATACTTCGCGGCCGCGCCAACCTTCGCGATCATGGCGCTGCTGACGGGCGTCCTTGGTGGCGGATCGCCGGATGCGTTGTGTTCGATCGTGAGTGCATCGCCGCTCGGCGGAATGGCCCCGATGTATTTGCTGATGAGCGCCTTCCATTCGGCTCCCTGGCTGAAGCTGATCTCCAGCCGGCGAAGGGCGTCAACCGGGTCTATGACGTGACGTCAAAACGGCCGGGGACGATCCAGTGGGAGTGACGGGCGTTCGTTGCGGATTCTCGTCAATCTGTCACGACCACCGGCGCAGTATGATGCTGGCATTGACGCCGCCGAAACCGAAACCGTTCGAGATCGCGTGCTCGATCGGCATGCCTCTCGCGTCGCCGCGGACGAGATCAATGCCGTCGGCGAGGACGTCCGGGTTTTCAAGATTGAGCGTGGGCGGAGCGACCTGGTCGCGAAGGGCAAGGATGGTGAAGATCGCCTCCAGGCCGCCGGCGGCTCCGAGCAGATGGCCCGTGGCTGATTTCGTCGCGCTGACCGCGATGCGCCGGTCGTCGCCGAACACGGCCTTGATGGCCGCCAATTCGCCGCTGTCTCCGACCGGCGTGGAGGTGGAATGCGCGTTCAGATGTTGTACGTCGCCCGGCGCCAGCCCGGCCTGCCGCAGCGCCAGTTGCATCGCGCGGCGGGCTCCATCGCCGTCCTCGGGTCCCGATGTCAGGTGGTAGGCATCGGCGCTCGTGCCATAGCCGATGAGTTCGGCGATCGGATTGGCCCCTCGCGCCAGCGCGTGCTGCAATTCCTCGATGACGAGAATTCCCGCGCCTTCGCCCATGACGAAGCCGTCGCGGTCGCGATCGAATGGACGGGACGCCTGCGTCGGCATGTCGTTGAAGCCTGTCGAGAGCGCGCGGGCAGCGGCAAAGCCGCCGAGACTGACGAGGTCGATACAGGCTTCCGCGCCACCGCAAATCGCGATCTCCGCTTCGCCCGCCCGGATCAGCCGCGCGGCATCGCCGATGGCCTGAACGCTTGCGGCGCAGGCGGTGACGGGAGCGCCGATCGGACCCTTGTATCCGTAGCGGATGGAGATCTGACCGGCCGCCAGATTGGCCAGGAACGACGGCACGGTGAACGGGGAGAGGCGTCGGATGCCGCGCTGATCCGTGGTGCGCACGGCCTCGACGATGGCCGGGAATCCGCCGATCCCCGACGCTATGACCGTCGCGGTCCGTTCGAGCGACTGCGCATCCGCAGGCGCCCAGCCGGCCTGCGCGATCGCCTCGGCCGCCGCCACCATCGCGAACAGGATGAAGCGGTCCATCTTGCGCTGGTCCTTGCGCGCCACGACCGTATCGGGATCGAACCCGCCCTCGGCGTCATCGGCCTTGTCAGGCACCAGGCCGGCCACCCGCGCGGCAAGACCTGCACCGATGGTGGCGGGGAGGGAACGCAGACCCGATCGGCCGGAGAGCAGGCGCGACCAGATCAATTCCACACCGCAGCCCAGCGGAGACACCGCTCCCATGCCAGTCACAACAATTCGGCGCATGTCACTACCTATGCTGGAGAAACGTCTGGCCGCATCGCGCGCATCGTGGCCAACCGCCGATGCATGTCCCGGCTGGCCTTCGGGCCGGGAACGAGAACCACATTGTCCGGCGTGATTGGCGCAAGAGTGCCGGCCGCGACCACGACCGGATCAACCCTGAGCGAAGACGCCCGGTCAGCCATCAGCAGTGCCTCTCCGTGGGGAGAAAGGTATTTGTTGCCCCAGGCAAACATCGTCACGACGACGGGAAAGAAGTCGCGGCCTTTTTGGGTGAGTACGTATTCGTACCAGTTGGGCTTCCTGTGATAGAGGCGGCGCTCGAACAGGCCTCGCTCGGTCAGATGCTTCAAGCGGCGAGCCAGGATATTCGGAGCTATTCCCAGACTTCGCTGGAATTCGTCAAAGCGGGTACAGCCCTGGAACGCATCGCGCAGGATCAGAATGCTCCACCATTCGCCAACGGACTCGAGAGTCCGAGCGGCTGGACATTCCGAACGGGGCTTCTTCCGCGGCTGCATGAAGCAAGGCTAGGCCAGGTACTTGCATTTTGCAAGTACCTGGCAAGTGCCTGGCCGCGGTAACTGCAGGAGCGGATTGGCAAGGCCGCATCCTGCGCAGCGCTGCCTTTTCGGGTTGATGGCTGGATCCAGTGGGAGTGACGGCAGCCGTGGCCGGCACCACGAGAATCAGAGAAGATCGGCAGCTTCCCCGGACCCTAACGAAAGCAGGAAATCGATGGCACGCGTGCGCTGTATCACCGAAATGGGCATGGGCGTTGACGTCCACGGCAAAGAC
Source organism: Bradyrhizobium sp. (assembly GCA_049286845.1). Taxonomy (GTDB): domain Bacteria; phylum Pseudomonadota; class Alphaproteobacteria; order Rhizobiales; family Xanthobacteraceae; genus Bradyrhizobium. Next base: position 3,118 of record JBAQER010000699.1, on the reverse strand, counting down.
GCCACCAAGGCGGCCAAGCGCGCTGTCTCGGACGCCATACGCCATTCCAGCCTCGGGTTCTTCCGGATGCTCGGCAAGACCGCCAAAGACATGTTCGTCGACGTCACCATCGGCGTACCGGACCCGAGCACGGTCGACACCGCAGCGGTCGCGAAGGAGCTGCCTTATGGGACGGTGACCGTCACCGCGGTCAAAGGCGGGCTCAAGGTCGATGACGAGCGCGGTGGCGATGCCATCATCATTGCCAATGCCGCGGTGATCGTGAGTCTGGATGACGGGGCGGCTGGCTAGGCATCCATTGGCCGGCCGACCGTTCGCCAAAGGAGTAGAAGGCGCCATGTCCGCTTCCGGCTCATTGACCCATCCGCTCGATCATCCGATCTGGACCGCATTAACGACCCGGCAGCAGGCCATGGCGGAAGGCGGCGCGCTGGCGCGGCGCTATCCTCCGGCGATCGCGCCATTCGCGGCAATGCTGGACATGTCCCCGCAGAGCTTTGCGGCGCTCCACGCGCTGATGTCGAAATCCGACATGGCCGTGCTGTTTACGCCCGATCCCGTGACCCCGCCCGCCGAGTTCAAGGTCCTGCTCGCCGAGACCGGAGAGCAGATGATCGGGACGCTCGCGGAAGCTTCGATCCGCGGCGTGGAAATCGTCACACTCGGCGCCGATGATGTTCCAGAGATGCTCGCGTTGACCGAATTGACCAAGCCCGGTCCCTTTAGCGCGCGAACGCATGAGCTGGGCACCTTTCTCGGAATCCGGATCGATGGACAGCTCGTGGCGATGGCCGGCGAGCGAATGAAGCCCGCCAATTACACCGAGATCACGGCGGTCTGCGTGCATCCATCGCACCGCGGCCGCGGTTACGGGCAAGCTCTGCTTGGCGCGATTTCCCGCCAGATCCTGGCGCGGGGAGAGCTTCCGTTCCTGCACGTGTTCTCGAACAACACCTCGGCCATTGCGCTGTACCGGCGGCAGGGAATGGAAATCCGCCGTCGTTTTTACGTGACCGTGTTGCATCGGCGAAAGTGAACGACCGGCTGAGGCCGCAGGCCGGCCGGCTCGACGCCGCCCGGTGTGGCCGGGACGCTCACAAAGAAGTGACGCGGCACGCAAGGCAAGCGTGTCGCCATTTGCACCCCCTCATTCGTCCTGTGCGCAGAGTGCTCGAATGGGAGATATGGAATGAACAATTCTCGCTATCGCTGGGTCATCGTCGCAGCCGGCGGCTTGTTGGGCTGTGTCGCGATCGGCGGCATGTTTTCACTGCCGGTTTTGCTTCAGCCGATCACACGGGACACCGGCTGGTCGGTCGCCGGCGTATCCAGCGCCATGACGATCGGCTTCCTCGCGATGGCCTTCGGCAGCATGATCTGGGGCACGCTGTCCGACCGCGTGGGGCCGCGCCCGGTGGTGCTGACGGGCTCGATCGTCATCGCGGCAAGCCTGGCGCTGGCGAGCCGCGCCACCTCGCTGATCGAGTTTCAACTCCTGTTCGGGCTGCTGGCGGGTGGCGCAACCGCGGCGATTTTCGCGCCGTTGATGGCGTGTGTCACCGGCTGGTTCGATACCCATCGCGGCCTTGCGGTGTCGCTGGTGTCGGCCGGCATGGGGATGGCGCCCATGACCATGTCGCCGCTCGTGGCATGGCTCGTCTCCTTCCACGACTGGCGAACCACGATGCAAATCGTTGCCGTCCTCGTCGCCGCCATCATGATCCCGGTATCGCTGCTGGTGCGGCGCGCGCCGGCGCTCGCGGGCGGAAACGCGCCTGCATCCGAAACCGGCGCGGCGCCGGCCGAGATGTCACTGGGCGAAGCGGTGCGCTCGCCGCAATTCGTCATCCTGCTCGCGACGAATTTCTTTTGCTGCGCCACGCATTCGGGACCGATCATCCATACCGTGAGCTATGCCATCAGCTGCGGCATCCCGATGCTGGCTGCGGTTTCGATCTACAGCGTGGAAGGGCTCGCCGGCCTCGGCGGCCGCGTGGCGTTCGGCCTGCTCGGCGACAAGTTCGGCGCCAAGCGCGTGCTCGTCACGGGACTGCTGGCGCAGGCGTTCGGCGCGCTGGCCTATGTGTTCGTGCGCGAACTGGCCGCGTTCTATGCCGTGGCGGCGCTGTTCGGCTTCATCTATGCCGGCGTCATGCCGCTCTATGCGGTGCTGGCGCGGGAAAATTTCCCGTTGAAGATGATGGGCACCGTGATCGGCGGCATTGCGATGGCGGGCAGTCTCGGCATGGCCACGGGACCGATCGCCGGCGGCCTGATCTACGATACCTTCGCCAGCTACGCCTGGCTCTATATCGGCGCATGGGGCATGGGCATCGGCGCGTTCCTGATGGCCTTGAGTTTCCGGCCCTTTCCAAAAGCGCAGGCCGCGCCCGCGCCGGCGTGATCCGTCAATGGTCGCCGCCAAAATAATCCGGCTTCCCCGTCGTCCAGGTCTCGCCCCACAACTGCCCGCCGCCGTCCACCGTCAGCGTTTCGCCGGTCACGAATCTTCCCGACGGTCCGGCGAGATAGACGCACGCTTCCGCGATGTCCCACGGCGAGCCCGCGTGCATCATCGGATTCGAGCGCGGGTAGGCGGCGCGGGCCTCTGGCGTGTAGACGTTCCAGCCCTCGGTCTCGATCACGCCGGGGGCTACGCAATTGACGCGGATGTTCAGCGGCGCCCATTCGACGGCGACGGCGCGCGACAGTCCGATCACGCCGGCGCGCGCGGCGACCGAATGCGCGATGCCGTAGAGCCCGTGGGTGGTGACCACCACGATGTTGACAATGCTGCCGGGATGTCCGTGGTCGCGCCAGCGTTTTGCCGCGGCCTGCATCATGTACCAGGTCCCGTTCAGGTTGGTGTTGATGACCGTATTCCAGCCTTTCACCGTGAAATCGATCGCGGGTTGCGGAAACTGGCCGCCGGCGCTGTTGACGAGGCTGTCGATGCGGCCATGCGCGGTCCAGACCTTGTCGAACAGCGCATCGACCACATCCGGTTCCCGGATATCGGCGACATGCGCGGAGGCCTTCAAACCGCGGCCGGCCAATTGGCCGGCAAGGACGTCGAGCTTGTGCTGATCACGCCCGACAACGACGACATGCGCGCCCA
>JBAQER010000698.1:0-3692 GCA_049286845.1 Bradyrhizobium sp. | reverse complement strand
TCGCAGGACACGCTCAGGCTGCTCAGGGAAACCTCGAGATCCTGTCCCTTCAGGCTCTTCAGGAAATCCAGCGCCGCGTCGAGTTTCACCCGCACGCCGACCGATTCCGGCGACACTTCGGAAAAATCCTTGGGGCTGGCCGTGATGCCGTCGTCGCTGGTCTGGTTTTCCTGGAATTCCTTTTCGCTGAGATCGGAATTTTCGGTCGAGGCGACCTCCGTCACGCTTTGGCCGACGCTGATTTGCCCTCGGAAGTCGAAGCTGTCGCCGGTCGGCTTGCGCAGCAGCTTCACCGTGACCGGCAACTTGTCGGCAATGCTCTGGGTGGTGCCGGTCAGGGTCTGGCCGTTGATCGCGAGGTTGACGACGAAGCGGTCCTTGCGGTCGGAGCCCTTGGCGACGGGATAGCAGACGTCGAGCACCGCCGCGGTGACGGTCTTGCCCATTCGGGTTTCCTTGAGCACGACGTCGGCATTGCCGTCCATCAACCCGTCGATCGCCGTGAAATACCGGATCTCGTTGGCGTTGGGCGCGGATTTGGCAGGGGGCTTCGTTTGAGCGAGGGCCAAATCCGGCAAAGCCGCCGCCAGACCGGCCAGGCAGAAGAGAAGCGCGCGCATATCAACGTCCTCGAGAAAGCAGAATCGGACGTTACCGTAGAGCTTTTTCGACAAAAAAGAAGGCCGCCCGGAGGCGGCCTTCGTCGATCGGCAATGCCGGGAGCGGGGCGCCTCAGAAGCCCATGCCGCCCATTCCACCCATGCCGCCGCCACCGCCGGGCATCGGCGGCGCCGGCTCCTTCGGCAGTTCGGCGACCATGGCTTCTGTCGTCACCAACAGCGCGGCCACGGAAGAAGCGTCCTGCAGCGCGGTGCGCACCACCTTGGCCGGGTCGATGATGCCCTTGGCGACCATGTCGACATATTCTTCGGTCTGCGCGTCGAAGCCGAAAGTCTCGGACTTGTTCTCGAGGATCTTGCCGACCACGATCGAGCCCTCGACACCGGCGTTTTCCGAGATCTGGCGGACCGGAGCTTCCAGCGCCTTCAGCACGATGTTGATACCGGCCTGGACGTCGGGATTGTCGTTGTGGATCCGGCCGACCGCCTTCTTGGCGCGCAACAGCGCGACGCCGCCGCCGGGCACGATGCCTTCCTGCACCGCCGCGCGGGTGGCGTTCAGCGCGTCCTCGACGCGGTCCTTCTTCTCCTTGACCTCGATCTCGGTCGCGCCGCCGACGCGGATCACCGCCACGCCGCCTGCGAGCTTGGCGAGACGCTCCTGGAGCTTCTCGCGGTCGTAGTCGGAAGTGGTTTCCTCGATCTGCGCCTTGATCTGCGTGACGCGGGCTTCGATATCCTTCTTCTTGCCCGAGCCGTTGACGATCGTGGTGTTCTCCTTGTCGATCACGACCTTGCGGGCGCGGCCGAGCATGTTGACGGTGACGCTTTCGAGCTTCATGCCGAGTTCATCGGATATCAGCTGGCCGCCGGTCAGGATCGCGATGTCTTCCAGCATCGCCTTGCGGCGGTCGCCGAAGCCCGGCGCCTTGACGGCGGCGACCTTCAGGCCGCCGCGCAGGCGGTTGACCACCAGCGTCGCCAGCGCCTCGCCCTCGACGTCTTCGGCGATGATCAGCAGCGGACGGCCCGACTGCACCACGGCCTCAAGCACCGGCAGCATCGACTGCAGGCCGGACAGCTTCTTCTCGTGCAGCAGCACGTAGACGTCCTCGAGCTCGGCGGTCATCTTCTCGGCGTTGGTGATGAAATAGGGCGACAGGTAGCCGCGGTCGAATTTCATGCCCTCGACGATGTCGACCTCGGTCTCCAGCGACTTGTTTTCCTCGACCGTGATGACGCCCTCATTGCCGACCTTCTGCATCGCCTGGGCGATCATCTTGCCGATCGCGGCGTCGCCGTTGGCCGAGATGGTGCCGACCTGGGCCACCTCGGATGACGAGGCCACCGGCTTGGCGCGCTTCTCGATGTCCTTGACCACGGCATGCACGGCGATCTCGATGCCGCGCTTGAGGTCCATCGGGTTCATGCCGGCGGCAACCGACTTGGCGCCTTCCCGCACGATCGCCTGCGCCAGCACGGTCGCCGTGGTGGTGCCGTCGCCCGCGGTGTCATTGGTCTTGGAAGCGACCTCGCGCAGCATCTGCGCGCCCATGTTCTCGAACTTGTCCTCGAGCTCGATCTCCTTGGCGACGGTGACGCCGTCCTTGGTGATGCGCGGCGCGCCGAAGCTCTTCTCGATCACGACGTTGCGGCCCTTGGGACCGAGCGTCACCTTGACCGCATTGGCGAGGATATCGACGCCGCGCAGCATGCGATCGCGCGCGTCTCCGGCAAATTTAACGTCCTTGGCTGCCATTTTGTACTCCTGATTGAATTTATACGGTGGTTCGCTGCGCTTCCCTGCCGTCATTGCCGGGCTTGACCCGGCAATCCATCACTTCCCTAGACTCTTCCGAAGGAGGATGGATGCCCGGGTCAAGCCCGGGCATGACGATCAGTGCGTGGCGTCTGTTATGGTTGGCCTTACGTCAGCACGCCCATGATGTCGCTCTCCTTCATGATCAGGAGCTCCTCGCCGTCGAGCTTGACCTCGGTGCCCGACCATTTGCCGAACAGCACGCGGTCGCCGACCTTGAGGTCGATCGGGATCAGCTTGCCGGCTTCATCGCGGCCGCCCGGACCGACGGCAGTGACCTCGCCCTGGGAGGGCTTTTCCTTGGCGCTGTCGGGGATGATGATGCCGCCCTTGGTCTTCTCTTCGGCGTCGATGCGCTTGACCACGACACGGTCATGCAGAGGACGAAATTTGGATTTAGCCATGACGGTTCCTTTTGGAGGCTCGGTTTTCAGGTCTGGTTTGCCATCGAAAATGGCTCTGAATACGGGGTGCATGCGGCACTGCCAGGGGCAGGGCAGCTCGCGCCCTTAGCAATCGCGATCTTGGAGTGCTAATTGTGGGCCCGGGAATATGGCTTGGCGCCGATCCTGTCAAGCAATGGGGGGTTAAGCCATTGGTGAGGCTGATATAGGATGCTGCCAGGAAACCAAATCGGCGCGTCGGCGTATTCTAATGGACGTCATTGCTCCGACAGGAGTTTTACGCTTGGCTGCAGGACGGGTGCGGCCACGAATTTTTGCTCGGGGGAATGCCATGGTCAGGTCACTTAACGCGCGTGCGGTCGGCAATCTGGGGATCGCCGCCGTGCTGACGATATTCCTCGGCGGGTGCGGGAGTATGAGCCTGCCGTCATTCTCGTCATCGCCTTCCCCGGCGCCGGAGCCCGGCGTCGCCCCGGAAATGCCGGCTACCATCCGCGCCGATGAGATCGTCGGCCGCTGGGGCCTCGCCTCCTACCAGAACCCCAATGACCGCGCGCGTACCGAGGCGGCGGCGCGGGGGCAATGCAAACAGCCCTATGTGATTACGGCCGGCGCCACCGGCGGCGTGGTCATGCATCTGGCCGACCAGGCGACGCCGCAGGAACTGCGTCTCAAGGGCAGCCCGAGCGGCAAGAATTATATCGGTCCCGCCGGACCGACACCCGGCGAGCAGGACCGCGAGATCGTTTCCTTCGACGGCCGCGTGCTGGTGACCCGCTTCGTCGACAAGGATGCCGCGGTCCGCTACGGCAACATGGTCTACATTCGCTGCGCGCCCCGCGCCTGAGC
>JBAQER010000697.1:0-11078 GCA_049286845.1 Bradyrhizobium sp. | reverse complement strand
GCAAGAGGTGCTTCTGCAGCCGGGCAGATCGCCTCGATGCAGTCTATTTGCGAGCTGCGCAGGCGTACATGTTGATTTCCATGCCCACCGGCACTTCGACAATCTTCGGAGTTTTCCAGGTCATTAGGGTCTCCCAAGTAGCTTGGCGCGACGTCGCGCCGAGGTCGAACCTATGATCACCCCGGACGTAGCGCAAGTGTGGAAGATCAAAAGTCGACACGTGTGTGCCACGACTGACAGCCGATATTTCTCTCCTAGACAAAGGCATTTCCCTCTTGGACTAAGTACCGCTGGATCCGCAAATTTGGTCGAGGATCTTGATTCCATTGGCGCTCGCTCCGCTATTTTAGCAATCGCAAGAGCGCCTTTCCGGCGCTGCTATTCAGTTCCTTGGCATCCAGGGTTCCATCCTTGTCCGGATTCGCCGCGTTGAAGCGTTGCTCGACGACAGCAAGATATTCGCCTGCCGTCAGCGTTCCATCGTGGTCGGGATCGGCAGCAGCCAGTTCCCTGGCGCTCAATCTGCCTGCCAATTCGCGCTTGTCGAGCGTTCCGTCATTATCGCGGTCCAGCCTCGCGAATAAGGCTGACGCCGCCTTCTTCACCTCTGCGAGGTCGAGCGTTCCGTCATTATCGATGTCGAACATTCGGATCGGATTGGTGCGACGGGACCCTGCCATGACCGGCAGGCTTGCGCCGGACAATGTTGCAGTCGCTATCGTCAGCACAATGGACCGGCGCGATATCATCTTGATCTCCCGTTTTCCCTGACCCAAAGTCCCGCGCGAAGTGCAGGGGTGGGCGCCATCGCCACGGAAATCGCGTACAGGTTATCGTTGACGGTAACCGTGTCAATGTGAAGGGAACGCCGTCTCGAAGTCCCGAAACTGAACTGAGATGCGCGACGTCGCCGGCCCTAACGGTTACAATTCTGGGTGTGAATGCGGATCGCGAAGTGAGGGTGACCGGTGAGAAGTCCTGTTTGCAACGTCGTCAAGGCGCCGATTGGGCGGTCGCTTTTTTGCGACCGCGAACGCATCGGCGGCTATGTTTCGAGTGAAGCGGCGCTGGAGGCGGCAACGGCGTTCGGCGCAAACGCTCTTCGAAAAGGCCACAGCATTCAGAACAACGTGCCAGGCTCGGCGCTGCACAAAAATTGAAGACCTCGAAACGTGGCCGGCGCGGTGGCGCGTCGATCCAAGTTAGCGAATGGCCGATCCATCGTCATCGCCGACGGGCCGGCCGCGCTGACCGCGCGCCCGAACCCGGTCGGCGGGTTTCATTCTCCGGCGTATTTCAGCAATCTTTATCGGCAGTCCGCCCTGTAGGCTTGGCACCTTCGGCTTGCTGCGCAGCGGTGGGCTGGCCCTGCATCTGTTTTTGTGCATCCTGCGCGGACGTTGCTACGTCTCCGGCTGCGCGATTCATCGTGCCGGTCGGCGGGTGCTGATCGACGCTTGTATTGGCGCCAGTCGTCATCTGCCCGGTGTTACCCGGTGTGGGTCCGGAGCCCGCGTCCTTGAGGTTTGCGGCTCGGCCCGTCGTATCGCAAGGGCCGGCCTGTGCGTTGCCGGCACTCAAAACCATAATGGCGCAGCCGGCGAGAACGAGTCGTTTCGTGTTCATCTGCTTCTCCCTGGTTATCGTCCCGGGGGCGCCCTTTGGCATACCAGGACTGACCAGAAACGGACCCGTGCGCCGCAGGTTCCGGGTGGAACGGCAATTCTCGATCTAGTTCTATCAGGCGCTGCCTGTTTGCGTCGCAAGCAGGCTCAAAGGTTTACGAGGCAATCCATGGAACTTTTGTACAGACCATCACTCGTTTCATTGCTCGCGATCTGTCTTGTGTTACCGGCGGCTGCTCAAAACAAGCCGCAGCTTGGCGCACCGACGCCGAACGCAGCAATCTTGCCTTTGAACGCGCCCACGGCGCTGACCGGAAAGGAGCGGCTCGGCAAGAAGTGGATGGATGAGCAACGGATCGACAATTGCAAGGTGCCGATCGACAAGCGGGGGAGCAAGCCGAGGCCCAGCGCCTGCCCCCATGTTCCGATGGGGTGATCACGATTCCATCTTCGCAACGAAGTCGGTCGGCGGGTCTTTTTCTCGACCTCTTCGGCGCTTTCCAACTGCTTGAATCAGCCGCCGTTGCCCCGCGCGGTGTTGTTGAGAAAGCAGAAACCGCTGGCGAGATCGCCGTAGGCGTGGTGGCTGGGAGGACGGCAGAGCGCGTAAGCCGCGCCCTCACCGTCCGAGACCAGTTGAGCCGCCGTTGTCCCGACATCCGCTACATTGCATCGCCCACTATGGACGTCGCGCCATTCTCCTACCGACGCTGCGCGGCGTAATCCATTGAGCAGGCCTCGTATTTTAGAATCCACATAGGACAATATCTAACTTCGTTGAAGATGGATGTCCTCTCTGGTCGGATTGTGTCCATCGCCTCGAGCAGTTCCGCGAACAAACCGCAAATCGGAATTAGTGTCAAAGATTTCGCTGGCGAAGTTCTCTTTGCTGAGTACTTTATTTGACGGGACAAACGCCGCTTACAAAAAAATGGAGGAGCCGCATGGCCTGGAGAGTACCGAAGGTTATCGAAGTGCCTGTTGGTACGAAATCAACATGTACGCGTGCGCCGTCCGCAAATAAGCGAACGCAGCCTTCTCTCTTCACTTGATGCAGGTGGACGTCCGGGCGGAAGCTGTTCCTTCCGCAAGATTTATTTTGTCCGGTGTCCGCCTCACAGCGTCTCAAGGTGACGACGCTCGATTTTTCACGAGAGGAACAATGCTTCGTATCATCGTCCTAGGCGCGTCGGCAGGCGGTGGCATCCCGCAGTGGAATTGCGGATGTCGCGTCTGCTGGGAAACGCGAACCGAGCGCCCCGAACTCAGGCGGACGCAGGCGTCGATCGCATTCAGCGTCGATGGCGATCATTGGTTCTTGGTTAACGCATCTCCCGATCTGCACCAGCAGCTGATCGCAACGCCGCAGCTTTATCCCAAGCGCGGCGTGCTGCGTCACACCCCGATCGCCGGCGTCATCCTGACCAATGCCGAGGTCGATGCGGTGACGGGACTGCTCGCGATGCGCGAGAGCTCGCCTTTCACGATCTATGCGCACTCCAGAGTGCTGAACATCCTGGAAACTAACAGCATCTTCAACGTCCTGAATGAGAAGCTCGTGCGACGCCAGCCGATCGAGATCGAAAAGTCGTTCGAGCCCGGGCTGCCCGACGGGTCGCGGTCTGGAATCGAGATCCTGCCTTTCGCCGTTCCGGGTAAAGGGGCATGGTATCTTGAGGGCAAGATTCATCCCAAAGGCGGCGATCCCAGCGGCGACACGGTAGGGCTTCGCATTACGGACAAGGCCAGCGGCAAGCATTTCTACTTTCTCGCCGCCTGTGGCGAGGTGACCGACGATCTCAAATCCCGCATTGCCGGTACACCGCTGGTGTTCTTCGACGGCACCGTATGGCGCGACGACGAGATGATCGCGGCTGGCCTTGGCAACAAGACAGGACAAGCGATGGGACATATCGCCATGTCGGGGGACAAAGGTGCCATTGCTCAGCTTGCCGGCCTCGATATCGGTCAGAAAATGTTTCTGCACGTCAACAATTCCAACCCGGCCCTGCTTTCCGGTTCGCCCGAATGCGAAACGGCGCGGCGCGCGGGCTGGCAAATCCCCCTCGATGGAACGGAGATCACACTGTGAACGCCAGACTTACGCAAGGAATGACGGCCCTTTCACTTGGCAAAGGGGTGGTGCTCAACAGCGCCGACGAATTGGAAGCTGCGCTCCGCCAGATCGGGGTCGAGCGGTATCACAATCTGCACCCGTTCCATGAGCTCCTGCACGGTGGCAAGCTCAACAAGGGACAGGTGCAGGCCTGGGCGCTCAATCGCTACTATTATCAGTGCACCATTCCGATCAAGGACGCGGTCGTGATCTCGCGCTTCCACAACCGCCCCACCCGGCTGGAATGGCGCCACCGCATTGAGGATCACGACGGCGACGTCGGCAGCGAAGGCGGGATCGAGCGCTGGATAAAGCTTACCGAGGGCCTGGGCCTCGACACGGTTTATGTGGAATCGACCGAAGGCATCCTTCCCGCGACGCGCTTTGCGGTCGAGGCCTATGTACATTTCTGCCGTGACAGGAGCCCGCTGGAAGCGATCGCATCGTCGCTTACCGAGTTGTTCGCGCCCAGCATCCATGAAGAGCGCATTGCGGGGATGCTGCAGCACTACGACTTCGTCAACCCGGACATCATGACCTATTTCAAGCGCCGCCTGACGCAGGCACCGCGCGACGCAAAGTTTGCGCTGCAATACGTCAAAGAATATGCTACGATGCCCGAGCAGCGGAAGGCGGTGTGCAACGCGCTGATCTTCAAGACCAACGTGCTGTGGGTGCAGCTCGACGCACTGCATCACGCCTATGTCGAAGGCCACGTCCCCCCGGGGGCCTTCGTGCCTAAAACGAGCTAGGGAACAGGGATGGCAGGTCCGCGTCATATCCAGGTCAGCGAGCCGGCCGGTCTTGCCGCGGTATACCAGGCTGAATTACGACGGGACGCGACAGGTCTGGGTGATCCTGGCGCCGGATGAGATCGCCGTCGAGATGCTTCAGCTTTGCGACGGCGTGCGCAGCGTCGGGCAGGTGGTCGATCAGCTTGCCGCCAAGTACGCCGCCGAATGCGAGGCGACCACGACGGATGTGATCGCGATGTTGCAGGACCTCGCCGGTTTTTCTCACCGAGGCACGCGAGAAGACGTCATGAGTGAAGTTCGCACCGACCAGAAGGCTGCCGATCCCGGCGACGGTCTCACCGTCCTGGAGAAACAGCGCTCGACCGCGGAAGCCTACGGCATTCCGCTGTCGGTGCTGGCCGAGCTGACCCATCGCTGTCCGCTGCAATGCCCCTATTGTTCCAATCCGCTCGAACTCGACCGTGCGGCCAGCGAGCTTTCGACCGAGGAATGGAAGAAGGTCCTGAGCCAGCTCGCCGAAATCGGCGTGCTGCAGATCCATTTCTCGGGCGGCGAGCCGATCGCGCGCAAGGATCTGGTGGAATTGATCCAGTACGCGAGTGATGTCGGCCTTTACTCGAACCTCATTACGTCGGCGGTGCTGCTGACGCGCGAAAAGGTTGCCGAGCTGGCCGATGCCGGCCTTGCTCACGTGCAAATCAGCTTCCAGTCCAATGGGCCCGTGATCGGCGACCGCGTCGCCGGCTTCCGGGGCGCGCATCAGAAGAAGATCGAAGCGGCGAAGTGGATCCGTGAGTTCGATCTGCCGCTGACGATCAATGCGGTGATGCACCGGCAAAACCTGCACCAGCTTCCCGACATGATCCAGATGGCGGTCGATCTCGAGGCGGACCGGCTCGAAGTCGCCAATGTGCAGTACTACGGCTGGGCCCTGAAGAATCGCGCCGCGCTGATGCCGACCGTGGCCCAGCTTGAGGAGACCACGCGGATCGTCGAGGAAGCGCGCAAGCGGCTGCACGGCATTCTCGCCTTCGACTATGTGATCCCCGACTACTACGCGCTGCGGCCGAAGAAGTGCATGGGCGGGTGGGGCCGACAGTTCTTCAACATCTCGCCATCCGGCAAGATCCTGCCCTGTCACGCCGCCGAAACCATCACCGGCCTGCAATTCGAGTCCGTGCGATCGAACCATTCAATCGCCTGGATCTGGCAGCACTCGGGAGCCTTCAACCGCTATCGCGGGACGGGATGGATGCCCGAGCCCTGCAAGAGCTGCGAATTCAAGGAAGTGGATTTCGGCGGCTGCCGCTGCCAGGCCTTTGCGCTGACCGGCAATGCCGGCGATACCGATCCGGCCTGCGCGCTATCGCCAATGCATGAAACGATCTTCAAGCAGGCCCAACGCGAGGCGGAAGGCGAAACCAACCGCTTCATCTATCGCAACTTCGCCGGCGGCACCCCGGAGACCGGCGAGAATGGCACCTGACGCCGACGCGGCCAAATCGCCCAGCCGTGCCGACCCGTTCGCACCGCTGACATCGGAATGGCTTTCCGTCGGCGGCGGCCCAAGATTTATGCTAGTGTCCTGAATCTGAAGTTCAGCGGACTCCAAATCGACTCGAAGCTAGCGGACTCTCCTCATTACCGACCGCTTCCTCGCCGTCACCTACACCCGTGCCTCGCCCTTCTCAGCCAACTACACTCACTCGAGAAGGCCTCTATGCTGCTGTGTGGGAAACGCCCATGTCGCGGTTGGCAGAACAGTATGGGATCAGTGACAACGGCCTCGCCAAGATTTGCCGTCGGGACGACATTCCATACCCGCCGCGTGGCGCAACTATGCGCTCGTTCTGGATAAGGGCGAAGCAATAGGCCACAACGCGAAGCAATCAGCAGAGTATCTTTTGACCGCCTTTCGAATGGGCTCGGTCGCGGCAAGAAAGAGTCTCTTTGAGTTAAACGGCGCATGGCATACAGACACGAGGGCTCAAGTGCAGGAGCTGCTGAAGGATTTTGGATTTTACGAGGGTCGTACCGACGGAGAATTCGATGCCGAAACCTACGCCGCCCTCACAGCACTCCAATCGTCGAACCCCATCATCGCTGGCCGCGAGGAATAGCATTGCTGTCGAGGCGTCGCTGCAAGTCCTTGCGAGCAGGCGACTGGATTCTCGCCCTCGAAACTGGTTCAACTACAAGACGCTGCCGGGCGTCGCGATCTGCCAACTCCAGAGACACGACAAGTTCGACGCCATCCATGTCTCCCGCTGGCAATGGAATGGAAAGACCCGCTCAAGGGTGGAAGAGCCGGCGCGGCTGATGTTGAACCGTAGCGCATGACGTCGGCCACAGACGAACGCCTCGTCCGCCTTCTCGGTGGCTCCGAGCTTTCCGATCTGCGCGCTCGGCTGCGTAGACGCTACGAGTTCGGGCCCGCCGACGGCAACCTCTCATCGATCCAGGTCGGAAAGCTGAACCAAACCGAACGCGCCGCACTCGCGTCCTTGGTCGGCCGCAAAGGCGGCGTGGCCACCTCGATCACCATCTACGTCGCCGAGGTCGATCAAGCGCTGTCCGACGCCGGGATCGCGCCATCCCTTCGGACCGCGCTAGAACTTCTGGACGGTCCGATCGTCCACCGGGAAACCAAATTGAGCAGGATTCGGGACAGCTGGACTTCTGTTCTGGCCGGCTGCACGCACACGGATCTGATTGTCTATCTGTCCTCGCCGGTCAACTTCGGCGTCCTAAAGCGCTTATCCGGCAACCAACCGGATTCCGCATCTCTTATCTGCCGACAAACCGAAGACATCCTTCGACGGCTTCCCGCTGCGGGAGCCCCGCGCGCCCAAATCGCGGCGGAGTTTCTGGGAGACGCTCACGGACTCGACAGCGCCCGCCCCGTCGCCACTCTCACGCTCGCGGTCCTCCGAAGCCGCTCTTCAACAGACACAGGCGATGACCGCGATACATGGGCTGCGGTCGGCATCCTGGTGAACGAACTCGCCAGGCCCGCCATGTTCTTGAACGTGCCATGCAGCGGATTGACGGTCTCACTCGGAGAACCACAATACGCGTCACTTCGGCTTCTCGCGCGGCGGCCGCCGGGCTGGGCCGTGGCGGGCAGACCCGTTTTGGTCTGCGAGAACCCGAACCTTGTCGCCATCCTCGCCGACCGACTCGGAACCGCCTGTCCTCCAGTCGTTTGCGTCGACGGCCACCTCGGCGCTGCCCAACGAACTATTCTTAAGCAGCTCAAAGCGTCGGGCGCAGACCTTCGGTACCACGGAGATTACGACTGGCCGGGAATTGCCATCGCCAACAACGTGATCGCGAAATACGACGCCATGCCATGGCATTTCTCCGCGGCAGACTACGCCGCCGCCGCCGAAAGCGCTCCTGAACTCGCAGCACCACTGAGCGGACGGCCCGTCACCGCTTCATGGGATGCAGATCTGACCGCAGCCATGACAAAAGCCGGAATCAAGATCGAGGAAGAGGCCGTAGCCGAGCGGATCGTCGACCTTCTAGGCAAAGAGCCGTTGCGCTCCTAGGCACATCCGATAGGTCACTCCTGTCCAGAGAGCAGACGTGACCGGACTCGCAACGAATTGCTCGTTGTTGGTGTGGCCGCTTGAGAGGTGCATCGAGCGACCAATCGGCCAGAATGCATCTGACAACCCTACCGCCCAGTGGGATCGAAATTTGTCTCCGCCAGAAGTTTCCCCGAAACGGGAATTTCTGCGGCTGCGGCTGGAGACTTTCAGGAGATTCTCGCCAAAGTTGCCGATTTTCGGAGGCTGGAGATTAGTGAGACATACGCGAATGCCCCGCAAATTGCAGGGATTTCGTGCAAATATTGACAACAATCTTAGGTCGATTGAGTGGCTGGCTGGGGCGGGAGGGATCGAACCTCCGAATGGGGGAATCAAAATCCCCTGCCTTACCGCTTGGCTACGCCCCAACAGACTGTCCGGAACGCGGGCGAGCTGGTCTCTCCCGCGGATTCCTCAGGCCACGCCGGTCTATAGGGGGAGTTGAGCCATTTCAACAGCCTATGGGACGAATTTCCGGCTGAATCGGAACCGGCACACCCCGTCACATATATAAAGTAATCCGTCAGGCGAACCGGATGAATTCCGGCCCGAAACGCATGGCCCCGCCGTGCCTTAGCGTCCAGATTTCGTCCCTTGGGAGAGTTGAGAGAAGCCGCTTTTCGTGGGAATACGGCAACCCTGCCGTTCCCGTACCTAGCGAGACACCGCCATGACCTACCGCGCGCCGATCAACGATATGCTGCTGGCCCTCAACCACGGCGCGGGCCTCGCGGCCGCCGTGAAAGCCGGCCATTACGGCGATTTCGACGGCGACATCACCGCCGCCGTGCTGGAGGAAGCCGGCAAATTCGCGTCCGACGTGCTGGCGCCGCTCAACCGCGTCGGCGACGAACATGGCATCAAGCTCGAGGCGGGCAAGGTCACCACCGCTCCCGGCTGGCCCGATGCCTACCAGCGCTGGTCGGCGGCGGGGTGGAACGCGGTGTCGGGCCCGGAAGCGTTCGGCGGCCAGGGCCTGCCGCTGGCGATCAACGCCGCCTGCACCGAGATATGGAGCGCGTCGAACATTGCGTTCGGGCTCTGCCCGCTGCTCACGCTGAGCGCGATCGAGGCGCTCGACGCCCATGGCAGCGATGAGCTGAAGAATATCTATCTGGAGAAGATGGTGACCGGCGAATGGACCGGCACCATGCAACTCACCGAGCCGCAGGCGGGCTCCGACGTCGGTGCGTTGCGCACCCGGGCCGAGAAGGCCGCCGACGGCACCTATCGCATCAAGGGTACAAAAATCTTCATCACCTATGGCGACCACGACATGACCGATAACATCGTGCATTTCGTGCTGGCGCGACTGCCCGATGCACCTGATGGCACCAAGGGCATCTCGCTGTTTCTGGTCCCGAAATTCCTGGTCAATGCCGACGGTTCGCTGGGTAGCCGCAACGACATCTTTCCAAGCGGCGTCGAGCACAAGCTCGGCATGCATGCCTCGCCGACCTGCACCATGACCATGGGCGATCACGGCGGCGCTATCGGCTACCTGATCGGCGAAGAAAACCGCGGCATGGCCTGCATGTTCACCATGATGAACCAAGCCCGGCTCGGCGTCGGGCTGGAAGGCGTCGGGATCGCCGACCGCGCCTATCAGCAGGCGCTGGCCTTTGCGCAGGAACGCCGCCAGGGCCGCGCCGCCGGCAAACCCGGCAACGGGTCCGACCCCATCATCGTGCATCCCGACGTCAAGCGGATGCTGATGCAGATGCGCGCGCTCACCGCCGCCGCGCGCACCATCTGCTACGCCACCGCGGTCGCGCTCGATATCGCCGCACGCGCGACCGATGCCAAGGTGCGCGGCGAGGCCACCGCGCGCGGCGCGCTGCTGACGCCGATCGCCAAGGCCTTCTCCACCGACATCGGCAACGAGGTCACCTCGCTCGGCGTGCAGATCCACGGCGGCATGGGCTTCATCGAGGAAACCGGCGCCGCGCAGCATTATCGCGATGCGCGCATCACCGCGATCTATGAAGGCACCAACGGCATCCAGTCGATCGATCTGGTGACGCGAAAACTCGCCGCCAATGGCGGCGCCTCGGTGTGGGCCCTGCTCGACGAACTCTCCGGCATCGTCAAACAGGTCGAAGCCTCGAACGATCCGGCGTTCGGCACGACGGGAATAAAACTGCGCGACGCGCTGGGCTCGCTGGAGCGCACCAGCAAGTGGCTCTTGGAGCGCGTCAGCTCGGCGCCGAACGAGGCGCTGGCGGGTGCCACTCCTTATCTGCGGCTGTTCGGTTCGACGCTCGGCGGCTGCATGCTGGCCAATGAGGCGCTCGCCGCGCGCGATCCCGGCGAAGGCGCCGGCGACCCGCAGCGCTACGTCACGCTGGCAAGGTTTTTTGCCGAGAACATCTCGGTGCAGGCGGGCTCGCTGGAGCGCACGGTGATGGACAGCGCCGAAGCGGTCAACGGCGCGGACGCGGTGCTGCTGGGGTAACGGCGCCCGCCTCCACACCCGTCGTCGCCGCGAAAGCGGGGACCCATACGCCGCGGCCTTACGTTCTATCAAGGTGTCTAACGCCTCCTGCTACAAGAAACTGCGGTGGTTATGGGTCCCCGCTTTCGCGGAGACGACGGGCGTTGTTCGTTCGCTGCCGATTCAAGTTTCAAACGGCCAGCTTCGGACACGCGTAAACGATCCCGCGGCGCAATGCGTCCGAGTTTTTGCATGACGTTGTCCCTCGAAAGAAAAGAGGGAGCAGGGAATGCCGGGTGCGCGCTGCACCCGCGGTCTCGTGTGCAAAATGCACGAGTAAAAAACGCACACGAGCATACAGGTTCAGCGGAGGCAATCCGACATTCCCTGCGCAATGGCTTTACGGCTTATGCCGTGCTCTTGTATCTGCAAAATCCGGCAGAATGTGCGAACGGGCGGTTCTGACCAACCGCCCGTCGCTGGATCTGAGCCCGTTCGTGCTCGAAGGCCACGAGAGCCTGTCGGGGAGCGTGGGACAGAACCGGTGTCTTC
>JBAQER010000696.1:0-3039 GCA_049286845.1 Bradyrhizobium sp. | reverse complement strand
GACAGATAATAGAAATTCTCCACCGTCTGCCCGGCGAGGTCGGCGTCGAGCGCCTCCATCAGCGTCAGATATTCGCGCAAGGTGACCGGGACCTGGGCATCGCGCAGCGATGTGAAGAATTGCAAGAACATAGGTCACAGATTGCCCGGCGGGCGGTGGACGTCAAGGGGCTTCCGTGCATGGAAGAGGCCTAGACCTGCCGGGTTTTTCAACTAGAATTGAGCCAACAGGGCTTTTCAACGGGGCATCATAAATGACCATTTTGGCCGTACTCGTGATCGGCGCGATCGCCGGCTGGCTCGCCGGCCTGATCGTGCGCGGCGCCGGCTTCGGGCTGATCGGCAACATCGTGATCGGCATCATCGGCGCGTTCGTCGCAAGCTGGATATTGCCGCAACTCGGCGTCAGCCTCGGCGGCAGCGCGTTTCGCGATATCGTCAACGCCACCATCGGCGCGGTGATCGTGCTCGTCATCCTCTCGCTGGTCAGACGCGCCTGACACATCCTTTCACCCCGATAACGACCGCCGGAACGGCGGTCGTTTCCCGTTCAGACCGTGGCGCGCTGGTGCGCTCAAGAACAAACAACAAGGCAAGTGTTCGATGAAATTTACCGGTACCAAGGACTACGTCGCCACCGATGACCTCAAGGTCGCGGTCAACGCCTCGATCGTGCTCGAGCGCCCGCTGCTGGTGAAGGGCGAGCCCGGCACCGGCAAGACCGTGCTGGCCGAGGAAGTCGCCAAAGCGCTCGGCGCGCCGCTCCTGACCTGGCACATCAAGTCGACCACCAAGGCGCAGCAGGGCCTCTACGAATACGACGCGGTGTCTCGCCTGCGCGACAGCCAGCTCGGCGACTCCAAGGTTTCCGACATCAGCAATTACATCAAGCGCGGCAAATTGTGGGAAGCCTTCACCCACGAGAAGCGCCCTGTGCTCTTGATCGACGAAATCGACAAGGCCGACATCGAATTCCCCAACGATCTCCTGCTCGAACTCGATCGCATGGAATTCTTCGTCTACGAGACCGGCGAGAACATCAAGGCGTCGCTGCGCCCGATCGTGATGATCACCTCGAACAACGAGAAGGAACTGCCCGACGCGTTCCTGCGCCGCTGCTTCTTCCACTACATCAAGTTCCCCGACGCCGACACCATGGAGCGGATCGTCGACGTGCATTTCCCCGGCATCAAGAAGCGCCTGGTGGAAGAAGCCTTGCGGATTTTCTTCGAGGTGCGCGAAGTGCCCGGCCTGAAGAAGAAGCCGTCGACCTCCGAGCTCTTGGACTGGCTGAAGCTGCTGCTCAACGAGGACATGACGCCGGAAATGCTCAGGGAGCGCGATCCGCGCAAGCTGATCCCGCCGCTGCACGGCGCGCTCCTGAAGAACGAGCAGGACGTGCATTTGTTCGAGCGGCTGGCTTTCTTGAGCCGCAGAGAGGTTTGAGGCGGGAACAGTCCTGCGTTCGAACTCGCGGCGGGAAGTGACCCGGAATATTCTCCTCTTTATGGAAGCGTGGCTTTCGCTATCCATCCCGTGTTGGTGGCCGACCCGGATGCTTTGACGTAGTACAATGTGCCGACGGCGCCGTCCCGCCTCACGTAGAAGTCGCCCACATCCCCGACATCTTTCCCTTCGGGATCGCCGTTCCCGATAATCACCTTGCCGGCTACCAGGCCCGCGCCCGACTCAAACATGCTGTTCTGCACCGGCACGAACTTGTTCGAACTGCTGTCAACGAAGTCGAAGTCGATTGATTGGTAACCCGCGTCGGTTGCTTTCTCCACCGCGAAGTGCAGGTGATCGCCGTTGGTGTCACCGGAGTTGCCGGACAATGCGAGCACGGTGCCCTGGGCAACGCGTTGCCCAACGGTGACTTTCACCTCATTTTCCTGGAAATGTCCGTAGATGCCGTAAGTGAGATCGTCATGGCGAATGCGAACGATATTGCCATTCGCGTCGGCGCCCCGCGTACCAATGGGCATATCGGGTTGATTGCTGACAAGATCAACCACAACACCATTCACAGCCGCGACCACCTCCGTCCCCCTTGGCACACCAAAGTCGATGGCGAATTGATGCGCGCCAAGGTGGGTGCCGGTATTGCGGCCTTCAACGCACGGCACTCGCACCCCAGCCTTGAACGGCATTTTGAAGACCAGATCGGATTTCGTCACGGAAGCCGCGAGCTTGATACCGAAACGGATGCTGAACGCCGCAGACGGGAAAACATCTGCCGGGCTCCCACCCGCTGAGACGGTGCCTTCGTACAGCAGCGTCGTTGACCGTGGATTGCAAGGAACCAGCGTTCCGAATGCCGGACTGTCGGCTCTTAACGTGATGTTGCCTTCGTTGCGCGCGTGCAGCGGGCCGGCGTCAAGGAAGTCGAACGAATTATTGATCAGTTCAATCTTGAAGGTACGGTCTGCCTCCAATGACGCTCTCAGTTGGAGTCTGCCAGCAAAACCCTGGTGATTTTGCAAGCCGGGCAGGTTGAGTACCTGCGTGGAGGTGTTGCCGGAGATTGCGCTGTCGCCGGTTTGATTCTTGATGTCAACTTCCTCACCCGGCCGCTTCACGCTGATATCGGTGTTGTTGTTCTTCGCGGCGGCGGAGAGGCTCTCGACATCCTGATTGGATAGGGACGTCTTGGCGCTGGTGCTGTCCAGGAACGCCTTCAGCAGGCCTTGTTTCGCGGCGGCAGCGTCGGCTGGGGCAAGCACTCCATCCTTCTGCAGCTTGTCCACGGCTTCCATGCCCTGGCGCAGCTTCGTCACGTTGGGATCCTGCGACGCACCATCCAGCACCTTGCCTGCCTGACTATTGGCCTGGTCGTTGCTGATGGTACCGCTCTTCTTGGCGTCTTCCACCAGCTTCATCTGGCCCGCAGCCTTCGCCAGCTCGGCAGATTCCTTTCCGAACGCCGTTGCCGTATCGAGCGTTTTCTGGAAGGTGGCCAGCGCGTTGAGCTGGTTCTGATTGAGGCCGGTGAGATCGCGGAAGGAATCGCCTTTGCCCAGCAGTTGCAGCAGGCTTTGCA
>JBAQER010000695.1:0-3555 GCA_049286845.1 Bradyrhizobium sp. | reverse complement strand
GCACCGCACCGTGCTGATCGAGGACGGGATCCTCGTCGGCTATATGCAGGACCGGCAGAATGCGCGGCTGATGAAGATGAGGCCGACCGGCAACGGCCGGCGCCAGAGTTACGGCCACGTTCCGATGCCGCGCATGACCAACACCTACATGCTGGCGGGCGATCGCGATCCGGCCGAGATCATCGCCTCGGTCAAGAACGGCGTTTACGCCGCCAATTTCGGCGGCGGCCAGGTCGACATCACCTCGGGCAAGTATGTGTTCCAGTGCACCGAGGCTTACCGAATCGAGAACGGCAAGGTCGGCGCGCCCCTGAAGGGCGCGATGCTGATCGGCAACGGGCCGACCGACCTGCATCGCATCACCATGGTCGGCAACGACCTCGCGCTCGATACCGGGATCGGCACCTGCGGCAAGAACGGCCAGGGCGTGCCGGTCGGCGTCGGCCAGCCGACGCTGCGGATGGAGCGCATTACGGTCGGTGGTACCGGCCGATGAGCATCAACAAGCAATCGGTCATGCCGAAGACGGCCGGCTGGCGTGCCCAAGCCGTCCAGCTCGCGGCGATCGTGATGGTCGTGTTCGTCGCCAAGGGCGCACTCGCCGAGCCGTTTTATGTGCCGTCAGGCTCGATGGAGCCGACGCTGTTGATCGGCGACGCGCTGCTGGCGTCGAAATTTCCTTACGGCTACGGCACCGCCTCGCTGCCGATTCGGGTCAACCTGCCCGAGACCGGGCGCGTGTTCGCAGGCACGCCGAAGCGCGGCGACGTCGTGGTGTTCCGCTGGCCGGGCGACCGCTCGCAGGCCTGGGTCAAGCGCGTGGTGGGCTTGCCCGGCGATCGCATCCAGCTGCGGCAGGGCCAGCTCTTCATCAACGATCATGCGGCCGAGTTGAAGCCGGATGGCATCGGCCGATCCGAGGACGATGCAGGCGGCGGCGAACCGGCCTATCGCTATATCGAGACCCTGCCCGGCGGCGTCAGCCACGCGATTTTCAAGATGCGCGACAACGGCCGGCTCGACAACACGCCCGAGGTGACGGTGCCGCCGGGAAAACTGTTCGTGCTCGGTGATAACCGCGACAACTCCGCCGACAGCCGCGTGGCCGTGCGCGACGGCGGCGTCGGCTTGCTACCGCTCGACAATCTGGTCGGCCGTGCCGATGCGGTGGTCGGCTCCTGGGACCTCGGCATGCGCAGCCAGCCGGTATGGACTTGGCTGTCGGGTTTCCGGGTCGCGCGGTTTTTCACCGCGGTGCATTGAGCCTCGATTTGTTTCGTCATGGCCGGGCTTGACCCGGCCATCCATGTCTTTGCAGGCTTCTCGGAGAGGAAGACGTGGATGCCCGGGTCAAACCCGGGCATGACGAGTGAGAGACCGAGCGCTCAGCCCATGAACCAATCCGACTTCCTCGCCGCCGCGCTCCGCAATCCGGTCAGTACCTCGATATCGGATCAGCTATTCCATCTGCGGCTGCCGGATGCGTGGATCGTCGCCGGATGCCTGGTGCAGACCGTCTGGAATGGGCTGACCAACCGCGCGCCCAATTACGGCATCAGCGACTATGACGTCTTTTATTTCGATCCCGACACCTCTTGGCAGGCTGAGGATGCCGTGATCCGGCAATTGCAGAGCCAATTCGCAAACCTTGGCGTCAAGGTCGAAGTGCGCAATCAGGCGCGCGTCCATCTCTGGTATCCGCAGAAGCACGGCCTGCCCTACCCGGCGCTGGCGTCTTCGACAGAAGGCATCGACCGCTTCCTGACCAAGAATACGAAGGTGGGAATCCGCCGCACGCAGGACGGTCACGACATCTATGCACCCGACGGCTTCAACGACATCGCCGGCATGATCGTCCGGCCCAATCCCGGACTCAACTTCTCGAAAACCAACTATGAGGCGAAAGCCGCGCGCTGGAAAAGGCTGTGGCCGGAGATCACGGTGCTTCCGGCGGATGCAGCGTAGGTGACGCGGCGGTGCCGCGTAGCCTGGGACGACGGGCCTACCGCACCACGCCCGAGATAAATCCTGCCTTGCGCCGCGGCGGCTTGATGTCTTTTTTCAGGAAGCAATGCGCGGCCCTGCCGGCATAGCCCGGCCGGGCGTAGGTCCAGGCCCGGCACTTGTTGTCGGCGGTGCAGGCCGCCTTGCAGGCGTCTTCGCCGTCGCCGCCCTTCAGGTCGAAATTGCGGTAGTCGCCCCCGAACCGGTCGATAGAGGTCTCGATGGCGTCGTTGCGCGGCTCGACCACGCCGGCGCCGCGCACGCCGGAGACACAGCAATTGTCCTGGACGCGCGCCGGCACATTGCTCTTCAGCCAGCACACCGCGCCGCCGGCGACATCGGTCGGATAGCTGAAGCTCCATGACCGGCAGCGCCGGTCGCGCTCGCACACCAAAGCACAATCCGCCGGATCGCCTGAGGGGACCGGCGAACTCAGGTAATCGCCGCCCGGGCGGTCGAAATTGGCCTGGGCCTGCGCCGGTCGCGAGGCAACAACGGCCGCCAGGAGGGCGAGCGTAGCCATACACGCCCTGAGCAGGCGACCTGTCCCCATATGCTGACGCTTCCGACCGGACTTGATCCGCGAGTTATGCGGCTGCCTATTTGAGCGCCATCAACCTGTACGGTGGATGAACGCTTACCAGCAGTCTGACCTAGAAAGCGTATTCGTCATAGGCCGGTTCCACCGAGCCGTGCCAGGGACCGTGAAATTTCGCCAGCATCTCCTCGGCGGGGGTCTGTCCAGAGTCGATGATCTGGTCCAGCGGCTCGAGATGACGGCTTTCGTCGCGGCCGAGGTGGTCGATTCGGCCGCGCCGCCTCAGGCCGGCATGCGCCAGCGTCAGGCATTCCTTGGCGATCTCGAACAGATAGCGATCCTTGATTCTCGCCTTGAAGCCGAAACGCGGAACGTCGTCACGCAGCGCCTGACGCTCCGCGGCGTTCCAGTGCTTCACCAGGTCCCAGGCGGCATCGAGGCTGGTGTCGTCGTACAGCAGGCCGACCCAAAACGCCGGCAGCGCCGGCAGCCGTCCCCACGGCACCCCATCGGCGCCTCGCATCTCCAGGTATCGCTTCAGCCGCACCTCGGGGAAGATCGTCGACAGGTGGTTGGCCCAGTCCGACAGCGTCGGCCGCTCGCCGGGAAACGCGGAATTCCTGCCGTCGAAGAAGTCGCGGAACGACGAGCCGGAGACGTCGATATAGTCGTCGCCGCGCTTGACGAAATACATGGGAACGTCGAGCGCATAATCGACCCAGCGTTCGAACCCCATGCCGTCCTCGAATGCCCACGGGATCATGCCGGCACGCGCATTGTCGGTGTCGCGCCAGATCTCCGAGCGGAACGACAGGAAGCCGTTGGGCTTGCCTTCGGTGAACGGCGAATTGGCGAACAAAGCAGTGGCGACCGGCTGCAGCGCGACCGATACCCTGAGCTTCTTGACCATGTCGGCTTCCGAGGAGAAGTCGAGATTGGTCTGCACCGTGCAGGTCCGGTACATCATGTCGAGGCCGTATTGGCCGACCTTCGGCATGTACTCGGTCATGATC
>JBAQER010000694.1:0-11650 GCA_049286845.1 Bradyrhizobium sp. | reverse complement strand
GGCGAGATTCGACTGAGATGAACCGGCCGAAACCGGCAGCAATGAAATAGAAATCGGATGCGAAGGAGTTGAGAGATGATGAAATGGAATAGAAGCGGGATCGCACTCGTCGCCGCAACACTGCTTTCGGCAAGCGCCTGGGCCGGCGAAGGCCCGGCCGGGCACAGCCACGGCCATGACCACGGCGATGGCCATGGCGAATCATTCTCGGCCGGTGAGCCGGGCAATCCGAAGAAGCCGGCAAAAATCGTCCAGGTGACGATGGGAGAGTCGGACGGGAAAATGCTGTTCGTCCCGGCGCGGGTCGAGATCAAGAAGGGCGAGCAGATCAAATTCGTGCTGCGAAACAACGGCGAGCTCGATCACGAATTCGTCCTGGCGAACGCCGCGGATAATCTCAAGCACGCCGAAGTCATGCAAAAGAACCCGGGGATGGCGCATGAAGATGCCAACTCAAGATGGCTCGCTCCGAAGAAGACCAGCGAGATGGTCTGGAAGTTCACCAAGGCCGGCGAGTTCGAATATGCCTGCCTGATCCCCGGGCATCGCGAGGCGGGAATGGTCGGAACGATCCTCGTCAAGTGATCGCATCCGACCCGCGAATGCCGACCGTTGAAGCGCCGGTTTGATCCAGCTCAACGGCGACCGGCAGCAGCGGAGGCTAGATGCTAAAGGAGACGGTTCGCGGCGGTGTGATCAATGAGTGTCGTCAAGGTTGCCTATTTCTCGGACGCATTATGCATCTGGGCCTATATCGCCCAGGCGCGCATCGATGCGGTCAAGGAGAAGTTCGGCGACGCGGTCCGGCTGGACCATCGGTTCTGTTCGGTGTTTGGCAATACGCCCGTCAAGATCCCGACGACGTGGCGGGACAAGGGCGAATATGCCGGGTTCAACGCGCACCTGCGGAACGTGGCGCTGCAGTTCCCGCATATCGAGCTTCATCCGGACATCTGGCTGACGACGCGTCCGCCGACCTCGACCAGCGCGCATCTGTTCATGACGGCCGTCCAGCAATGGCAGCACGAGCGAGACGGCGAAGGCGGGGACCAGTCGGCGGCGTCGACCTTCGACGAGCTGCTGTGGGCCTTCCGCTGCGCGTTCTTCCGGGATTGCCGCGACATTGCGCGCTGGGAGGTTCAATGCGAACTGGCGGAGGCGCTGGGCGTCGACATCGGCGCGATCGAAAAGCGCATTCACGACGGCACCGCCTATGCAAAGCTGGCGTCCGACTACCAGGATGCCGACAAGATGCGCATCGAAGGCAGCCCGAGCTTCGTCCTGAACGAGGGACGGCAGAAACTTTACGGCAATGTCGGCTTCCGGATCATCGAAGCCAACATCCAGGAATTATTGCGGGCGCCCGCTGGCGACCAGGCCAGTTGGTGCTGAATTGGTAAGGACAAAGAGGCTCGGTTCTAAAGTGCCGCCCGAACTGACTCACGCTGAACCGGTGTCGCCTCAGAAGAGGCCATAGCTGGATCAGAGTTTCGCAACGAGGATTGGAGATCCAAGGCCATGAATAGTCCATCGGCAGGTCATACGCGCGGACTGACGCGACGAAGCGTACTTCGATTGGCGGCGGCGGCATTGGTCGTGCCGGCGTCCTCCGCTTTCGGCCAAACTCCAGGCATTCTCGTTCACAAGGATCCGAATTGCGGATGCTGCGCAGGCTGGGTGCAACATCTTGAGGCCGCCGGCTTCGCCGTCACGGTCGAGGAGGTCGCTGACCTGGAAGTCGTACGGAAACGGCTTGGTGTACCGGCGGACCTTGCCGCCTGTCATACGGCCGAGTTTGGAGGGTACGTCATCGAGGGGCACGTGCCCGCGCCAGCTCTGCGGAAGTTGCTGGAGCAGCGGCCCAGCGCCGTTGGCTTGTCGGTTCCAGGCATGCCCGCGGGATCGCCGGGGATGGAGGGCGGAGCACCTCAGAAATACGACGTCGTCCTTTTTGGAGCGGCTGGGCGACGGCCTTTCATGCGCTTTGTCGGGTCTGAAGTGGCAGGCTGAAGTCAACAAGGAGCAGGAACGGATGATCTCGACGCCGACGATCAAGGAAATGGTGCGCCCATCAGGGCGCACCAACAACTCCAGGTGAAGAAGAGAAAGCCGACCGGTTGGGCTGCTATTTCTTTTCGCCCATGTGATGCGACTCGGTCTTCGGCCCGCCGCCATAATGATGGCCCCCGGAACTGGTGCGAGCCTTGGCCTTGCCAGTGGTGCTGGAAGACTTCAGATGCTTCGTCAGATGAGGTACGCCGGTTTGCGGCCCACCTTGATAGTGATGTGCGTTCGAATCCTTGTTGGACGTTCCCTGTGCCATCACTGGAGCCGCCAGAAACTGCAGTGCAACCGCTATTGCAATTGTCGTTCGTGTCATCATCGCCGGTCTCCGTTAGTTGGGCTCGTCGCAGTAGAGCGGAGGGCGCGATCAGTTCGTTGACGTGGATCAACCTCACAACCGATGACAAGTTTCGACCTGTTTGGGGCGGGCTTAGGAGGCAAATCTTCCATTCGGAAGGCCCCTGACAGGCTGAAATATCGGGGGCGCGGATCCTTTCGCGAAACCAAAATGGATCGAATCCAGACAATGACCGCCGACGTCACCCTTCCAACATCACCCCGCGATTTGCGTCTCGATCTGTTCCGGGGGCTCGCAAACTGGGCCATTTTTCTGGGCCATATCCCCGACACGGCACTCACGTGGCTAACGACGAGAAACTACGGCTTTAGCGATGGAGCCGATTTGTTCGTATTCATTTCTGGCTATACGGCGACCCTGGTGTTTGGGAGAACGATGCGCAAGCGGGGATTCTTTATCGGTGCCACGCGGCTTTTTAGACGGGTGTGGCAACTCTATGCCGCTCATGTTTTGCTTTTTGTCTTCTACATGACCTCCGTTCATTTCCTGGCCCACAATTTCGACATCCCCCATCTCATGGATCAGTTCAATGTGGCTGGTCTGATGGAATACCCGGTCGAGACCATGACGCAGGGATTGCTCTTGAAATTGAAGCCGCTGAACCTGGACGTACTCCCGCTCTACATCGTCTTGATGGGCTTCTTTCCGCCGGTTCTGTGGCTAATGCTGAGACACGAGAATTGGGTCATGCTTGGGTCCGCGCTGGTCTACCTCGCGGCCCGCCACTACGGCTGGAATTTTCCTTCGTATCCGGCCGGCGTCTGGTACTTCAATCCCTTCACGTGGCAGTTGCTCTTTGTGCTAGGCGCCTGGCTGGTCCTTGGTGGGGCGAGCAATCTCGCTTTTTTGATTCAGTCCCGCCTCGTGCTTTTCCTGAGTGTAGTCTATCTGCTGTTTGCTCTTGTGATGACGTTGGCTGCGCAAATCACCGAACTTCGATGGATATTCCCGGCAGGTCTGTTCGAGGCGTTCAACCCGAACGACAAGACCAATCTTGCTCCCTATCGAGGGATACACCTTGCAAGTCTGATCTTACTCGTTGTCCGATTGATTCCGGTCGACTGGCCTGGCCTCAGGCGTCCAATCTTCGGACCGTTGATCAAATGTGGTCAACAGTCGCTTGAGGTGTTTTGCGTCGGAGTCTTTCTCTCCCTGATCGCTCACTTTGTTCTGGAAACAGTCTCTTACGGATATGTCTCCCAACTGCTGGTCGGATTTGCCGGGCTCGGGATCATGACGGGGGTGGCTTACTACCGGTCATGGTCAAAGCGAATCGACAAGCCCATTGCCGCTCATTGAATTTACAGAGCGGGCCTGACGACAGCCGGTCACCTCGAGTCAGGATGGTTTCGACCACAGGGTCTGCAATGTACGGCACGAAGACGCACCGCAGACTTGGGGCCGATACGCTCATCCGCCTTCCCGCTCCGAGACCGGGACGCCCTTCCTGATCCTGTCGCTTGGATGCAGAATGACGCGATCGCCTGCCGAGAGACCTGACAAGACCTCCGCCATCCGGCCGTTTCGGTGGCCGATCGAGACGACGGTCGGGCTCGCGCGTCCATCCTTCACCGCAAAGACTGCCCAGTCGTCGCCTTGGCGAAATAGTGCGCCGACCGGCACGCTCAGGACGTCTTCAGCGTTCCAGACGGTGACATGCACGATGACCCGGTAGTCATGCCCAAGTCGCGACCATGTTTCCGGAGGGTCGGTGAAATCGATTGTCGTGCGGACACGTTGTTCTTCGATCCCCAGTGCCGAGACCTTGACGAAGCCTGCCGGATCGACGCGGACCACGCGCCCCTCCATTGGCGCTCCACCCCAGCCGTCGATCCGCACCGGCGCGCCCACCTTGATCTGGACGGCGTCGGTTGAAAGCAGGTCCGCCACCACTTCGAGATCCGCGGGGTCGCCGATGTCGATGAGCGGCGTGCCGGCCTGGACCACCGCTTCGCTGTCCTGGATGATCCTGAGGACTCGGCCGGTCACGGGTGCCTTGATTTGCACGCAACAGGCCGGGTTTGCCGGGGCGGTAAGGTTCATCGGATCGATCAAGCGGGCGGCGAGGCTGGTTCGCGTGAATTGACGAACTTCAAGTTGCGCCTTCGCGCTTATTAACGCTGCTTCACTGGTTTCGACCTCGAACTTCGCCTTGTCCAGCGCCTGTGTTGAGATCGATTGCGTGCGCGCGAGGGCCTGAGCTCTCTGGAGCTCCGTGCGCGAGAAGTCGAGCGCCGCCTGGAGCCTGCGCACGTCGGCCTCCGCCTGCTTCACTGCTGCATCGGCAGACGCCACCGCGGCTTCGAGTTCTTCACGAGAGCGGACGTCGATAAAGCCCGGCGTCATCGGTTGCATGACTGCGACCACGGTCTCATCGGCCGTAACGATGTCGCCAACATGCCGGGAGGGGCCGTGGCCTCCTGACGGGTGGGAAATTCTCATGACCTTACCGGCAATAGGCGCCGAGACGGTGTAGATGTGCCGCACGCGGGTCTTGCCCTCGTCATCGACTGTGACCGCCAGCCTGCCTTTGGTCACCGCTGCGAGATCAACGGCAACGGGTCGTGGCCATGCGAACCAAACAAGGCCGCCCAGCACCAGGGCCAGACCGAGAATCCACGCTGTTCGCTTCAGCCAGTTTACGCGCATTGTCAGTCCCTGGTTTTGAGGACGGCGACGAGATCCAGCCTGTTAACGCGCTCGCGTACGACAAGTGCGGAAAGAACTGCCGCGGTGAGAACGATCGCACTGGCAAAAACGTAGGTGGAGGGTTCGACGACCAGGCGAACGCGCATCAGCTCGCCGGCGAGGTTTGTCTTCATGACCCAAGCGAGGTTGTAACCGATGATCCATCCGAGTGGCTGTGCAGCCAGGCAGAGGACCGCAAGTTCGAGCAGCAGGATACGCAGCACCTCGCCCTCGCTGAAGCCGAACACCCGCAGGCTTGCCAATTCCCGTGCCCGTTCGGAGAGCGAAATACGCGCGCTGTTGTAAACCATCCCGAATGCGATGATGGCGGCAAGGCTGGTGTAAATGCTGGCCATCGTGGTGATGAGCAAAGCCACGTCCTTCCGAAAATTGCTCAGGGAAACGCGCTGCAGTGCCATGCCGCTGACGGTGGGCATGCCCTTGATCGCGTCGTACAGATCGTCGAGCCGGCTTGCGTCAACGCTCAGATTGACGCCGTTGATTGTTGCCCCTTCACGCATCAATCGGGATAGGGCGTTGGCATCCATCATGGCCCGCAGACCGAAATAGTCCTCAATCTCTACTGCAACAGGCAGCGTGACGGTCCGGCGTTGCCCCTCCAGCAGGTCCACTTCGACGAAATCTCCTGCCTTTAGCCCGAGAATCTGTCCGAGCATGGCCGATATCGCCAAGCCCGATTCCGGTATGGCGACCGGGCGCAGGCTGGCGCCAATGACCCGGCTGAGGTCGGCATCGGGCGGCCGGCCGGCAATCATCACCCGCCGCTCGATGTTCCCATGCCGAATACGGGCGGCTACTTCCCGGTAAGGTTCAACCGCCAGGACGCCGGGAAGGCGGGCCATTTGCATGGCGACGTCCTGGGATCGCTTCTCGATAAAACTGACAGTCGCGTCCTGCCGGTCCGCCATGAAGTAGGTCACCTCGATCAACTGCTCCATCGTGTCCCGGGTAAAGAGCGAAACAATGAGAATTCCTGTGGCGAGGGCCATCCCGAGCGTCGTGAACCCGGCCCGCACCGGGTGATGCGTGATGTTGCGCAGCATCATCACCGTGGGCTGCGAAACGACGCCGCGCATGGAAAGCCAGGCCGGAAGAATCCGGCGATAGCCCGGAGGGGAAGGCGGCTGCATCGCGACCGCGGGCGGCAGGGCCACGACATCCCGCAGCGCATGAAGCGCTCCAATGACGGCAGCAGCCAGGCTCAGCGCTGCCGCGACGGCGTAGAGGTCGGGGCTCTTGATGAAGATAAGAAACGGAAAGTGGAAGAAGTCGCCAAACAGCCGGGTGATATAGATGCCCAGCCAGGTCCCTGCGGCACTGCCGATGCCGATGCCGATCGTGGTCAATACGATTACGAATTTGACGTAGTGGAGGGCGATTGTGGGATTGCCATATCCCAGTGCCTTCAAAAGGCCGATCTGTTCACGCTCGAGCGCAACCATGCGGCTCAGCGTCAGATTGATCAGGAAGGCGGCGACCAGGAGAAAGATCGGCGGCAGCGTACGGCTCATGTTGTTGAGCATATCGAGTTCGTGGTCGAGCCACGCATGCGATGTCTGATCCTTGCGGCCGTACGCCGCCCGCCCACCGTAGCGGTCGAGCAAGGCATCAAGGCGCTGGATTACGTCGCGTTCTGAGGCGTCCCGCAGCAGTTTGAGATTGACCGAGGAAAAGGCGCCATCGAGATCGTAGGCGCTGGCGAGCGTCTTTTCGGACATCCAGATGACGCCGAAGCGGCGATCGTCCGGCATGATGTCGCCGGGGCCTATCGTATAGATGAACTCCGGTGAGAGCACGATTCCAACGATGACAAGCTCGCGCTTGCGGCCATTCAACAGCGCTGAAAATCGCGCGCCAGGCACGAACGCGTGGGCATTGGCGAAGTTTTCATTGACCACGACCTCCGCGGAAGACCCGGGCTCAGGCATTCGGCCGACCCGCAGATAGAGCCGATCGAGCGCGGGCTCGCCAATGTCGGGCAATGAAATAAACTGGCCGGTTGCCGGCTCGCGAAAATTCGGAATGTCGAGCATGGCAAGCCTGGCGATCCGGGCATCGACCGCGGCGACACCGGGAATCTCGGCGATCTGGCTGACCATCGTCTTCGGCGCGCGCCGCACCACGGCAAAGACGTCGGCAAATCCAAAGCGTTCGTAATAGGCGGCACGGGTCTGATCGAGGGACCGGTGAGATCCCACGGCAAGCACGAGGGTGGCGACGGCGCCGGCAATCACCAGCGATATGGCGAGAGCCTGGGCCCAGAGCCTTCGGAGGTCGCGCAACAACTTGATGTCGAGAACGGGCATCAGGTCACCAGGTCAACTCGGCGGAAGGTCGGCGCGTTTCATTCCTGTGCACTCCTGAAATCCGGCCATCGGCGAAGAACAGGACGCGGTCCGCAACATCCTGGATGCTGGCGTTGTGCGTAATGATCATCGTGGTCGTGCCGAGTTGCGCATTGATGCTCAGGAGCGCCTCGATCACGCGAATACCTGTCTTGGAATCCAGCGCGCCGGTCGGCTCGTCGCAGAGCAGAACCTCCGGCCGCTTTGCGATGGCGCGGGCGATGGCGACCCGCTGCTGCTCTCCGCCCGAAAGCTGGGCGGGAAAATGTTCCATGCGCCCTTCGAGACCGACCAGCGCCAGCGCCTCGTCGGGCTTCATCGGCCGCTCGGCAATCTCGGTGACGACAGCCACATTCTCGTAGGCCGTCAGGCTCGGGATCAGATTGTAGAACTGGAAAACAAATCCGACATGCCGCCTGCGATAGGCTGTCAGCTCTCGATCGTTCAGGGCCGTCAGTTCAGTTTCCCTGAAGAAAAGCCGGCCGCTGGTGGCGTGGTCCAGCCCGCCCATGATGTTCAGAAGCGTGGACTTGCCGCTGCCGGATGGCCCCAGCAGGACCACGACTTCCCCGGCCGAAACGTCGAGGTCGAGGCCGCGCAACGCGTGAACCTGCACTTCTCCCGAAGTGTAGGTCTTGGTGAGAGCACGCGCTGTAAAGACCGTCTCCGACATGAGGAATTGTCCGTCCGCATCGGCGGGCCGACGTTGATTTAGATCACGGCGGGGCACTTTGGCCGTTCGCCAGACTCGTAATCCTATTCCATCGGTTGGATGCTAGAATACAGAAATCGAGCCCGCCACGAAGCCGCTAACCAGTTCCGGAATGCGCGCAACTTGGTCGCCGACAAGTGCGTCAATCCGCGCTTGCAGGGCCGAAACTGGAACGCCTTCGCGGGTCGCGATCTTGATCTGCACTACTGCGGGAAGGGTCACGGGAGCGCCGATCCGGCTGACCATCAGGCATTGGGCGCTCTCGATCTCCGGGATCGACGCGACCATTGTTGCCGCGATGTCCCGGGCCAGGACGTTATAAATCTTGCCGACGTGGCTGACAGGGTTCTTGCCCGCTGCAGCCTCGAGGCTCATCGGCCGGCACGGCGTGATAAGGCCATTGACCCGATTGCCGCGTCCAACCTGTCCATCGTCGCCGGCCTCGGCCGATGTTCCGGTCACCGTGAGATAGATGCCGCCCGATGAGATGCTGTCCGCGGCGTTGACGCCCACACTGCATGCGGGAAAGCCGTGCTCGTTCGCGAGGTCCCGGACCAGTCTTTCCAGCGAAATCTTCTGTTCAAGATATGCTTCGATGTTGGCGAGGAAGCGCCCGATCATGGCGCATGCCACAGTGATCTCGACCCTGTCGGCCGACCGAACGGCCATGACCTTGATATCCTCACCCCACGCCGGCATCTCCCGCCCGCGATCCCTGCCGTTGATCCGCTTGTCGATGGCAAGCACAAGGCGCTCAAGCCGACTTAGCGGCGCGTAGCCGACGCCGAAGGAGGTATCGTTGGCGAGGGGGATCCCGCGAAGGTCACGGCGCGAAAAAAGCGTCTGCAGATCCTGCGAGACGTGCTGTACGAGTGCATCGATACGCACCTGGTCCGGGTCAAGTGCGTGCAGGTTGCCCTTGAGCCAGGTCCGTGAACCCTCAGCGGCGATTTCCCTGATGGGAATGATTTCGCCTCCGACCTCGGCTGTCGCTCGCCCGGCGAGACAGATGTTGATCGGTTCAATTACGTTGCCTGCTCCAAATGCCGCGGCGGCGCGACCGCCCCGCAACAGTGCTTTGTCGACGTTGTGGTGGAGAATTTCGCCAAACCGCCGTTGATACTCCCGACACAGATTGCGCGACAGCGTTTCGGCGAGGGCGTCGCAGATGGTGTCGGGGTGACCGATGCCCTTGCGTTCGACGATCTCGACCTCGTCGGTCGTCTGGAGGGGCGATATCACAACGGGAAACATCGGAGTGGTCCCTCAACAGCGGCGGACGCAGCAAGCAAGCGCGAAATGCAGCCGACGTTGAGGGCACCCCTGCCGTTGGCTCAATGCCTGTAAATCCGGTTCCGATCGGCTAGCGTCGGTGATCGTATTTGAACTCCAGACTCACCGGCCGTGGCTGGCCGGGGCGCTCGATCGTCAACCCGATCGTATAGAGATCGCGCCCGGGCAAATCGAAAAAGCCGCCGTAGGTAACGGTGCTCGCGATTTCCATCGGGTCGAGCTTCTTTTTGGCTCCGGAGAGACCGAGCCCGGAAATCTGCGCGGTCACCGCGGCATCCGATACCCTGGCACCGCTTGCTGCATCGAAGATCGCAGCTACGACGTGATATTCGTGGGCGCCCCTTGGCGCTCCGCCGTGCATGGACTTCTCGGTATGCCCTGATGGATGTCCCCTTACGATTTCGGCCGGGACTACACCAATATAGACGGCCAATCCGCCCGCCAGTTTGTATGGCGTATCATCGGCTGCCACCGCCATGCTGCTCCACGAAATGGCAAAGAAGCACAGCGTTGCAAAGGCAAAGCCGAGATTGCGCTTCAATAATTGAAGATTGCACATCGCTCGTCCCCCTTGGCGTTCATGCTCGCCTGTGGCCGGGTTCTAGCAACGCTTCATGATGTCTCTTTGCGAAAGCTACCGTTTGATGCAGATCAAGGGCTGAGGTTGGCGACCTCCGTCGCGTCAACCATTATCCCATTTCTTCGGCGCGGGGGCCGCCGAACAGGCGCGACAGGCGCGGAATGAATCCCGGCACATCCGCCATGTATCTGCGGTACTCGTCGCCGAAGGTTGCGAGCGCTTCGCGCTCCTCATTTCGCGCCAACTTGACGTACATGACGACCAGTACCGGAAACATCACGAGGGTGAGGAGCGTGGGCCACTGCAAAAGAAAGCCGAACATCACGAGAATGAAGCCGACATATTGCGGATGGCGCACGTAGTCGTAGGCCCCTGTGGTCGCCAGGCTGCCGCGTTGCTGAGCATCGTAGAGGGTCTTCCAGGCCACCGAAATCAACAGGAAGCCGGCACCGATGAACACGAAGCTGAGAATATGAAACGGCCCGGCATGCGGATTGGTTTTCCAACCGAATATCATTTCCAGCAGATGGCCGGCGTCGTGGGAGAACCAGTCGACGTTGGGATAGTTGCTTTGCAGCCAGCCCGAGAGGAAATAGATCGTCAGCGGAAATCCGTACATTTCCGCAAACAGCGCTACGAGAAACGCGCTGAACGCGCTGAACGATCGCCAGTCGCGGGTCGTCTGCGGCTTGAAGAAGCTGTAGGCGAACAGGATGAAAACGACCGAATTGACGAGCACGAGGCCCCAAAGGCCATAGGCCGATGACTCGCTCATGGCGCCTTCCTTTCGTCAGTTCGACGACCGTGACTTCCGTGGCCGCCATGCCCGTGATGCATGAACAGATGCATGAGCGGACAAGCGAGCAAGGGGAGCCAGAGGAGCACACCGAGAACATGGGCGCGATGTTCGGTGAACAGGAGCGCGCCGGCGATGACGGAAAATCCGATGAACACCAGCGCCGCGCGTGAGGTCAGAAAGCTGCCTTGTGGCCTTTCACGTTCGCTATCCGAATGTTCGTGCACCGACATCGATAGCTCCTGTTGTCCACGGATTGTGCCGCGCGCCTATTTGTTCCCTGTGCCGGGTGGTGGCATCTGACCTGGCTGCATTTTTCCCGGGCCCATCTTCCCCGGCTGCATTCTCCCTGGTCCCATCTGGCCCGGCTCCATCTGCGCGCCCATCATCGCCATCGTTCCCATGCCCATATGGGGGGCGAGAAGATCATTGGCGGCCTTCCTTTGCTCATCCGACAACGCTTCGTTCAGTTTGCTGAAGGCAGCTTTCATCGCCCGGGTACCTTCGAGCCGCGCAAGAAGCCATTGCTCCTGGCGGTCAAGACGGTCTGCCATTGTCGGAGCCTGCTGTTGCGCATCACCCGGCTTGCCCATCATGGATGCGCGAAGCTCGCCGAGCTTCTTTGCATTGTCGCGCAGCGCTTCCGCAAAGGTGTTCCAGGCTCCGGCTTGAGCATCGGTGATCTTGAGTTCGGCGCGCAGAAAAGCGATACGGCCTTCAATGCGATCGATGGTGGCCATGCCTCCCATGCCGGGGCCCATCATCTTCGCTGCCTGCATCGTCTCCATCATGT
>JBAQER010000693.1:0-8321 GCA_049286845.1 Bradyrhizobium sp. | reverse complement strand
GGCTTGTCGTCTACTGCTTTGCCAATTTGGGAAATCTGGAGCGGGCGAAGGGATTCGAACCCTCGACCCCGACCTTGGCAAGGTCGTGCTCTACCACTGAGCTACACCCGCATCCGAGAGATTGGCGGCGATCGCTCGCCGGCAACGGGCAGACCTATGCCAAATGCGGCCCCCGAATGCAACAGTCCACGCAAGCCCCGGAATCGGCCGGATCACGTCCGATCGACGCCGATTCGCGACATTTCAGCCCGAAAGCCTGGGGTCCGGGTTCCGCCGATTGCAAATCGGCCGTTCAGGGGCCAATTAGGGCGCAGACCGTGCTAGAATGTCCCTCAATCCGAAAAAGACATCAGACGAGGAATCCCGTGACAATAATAGAGCAGGGCAGCGGAACGGCGCCCGATCTGATCAAGGAGACCACCACCCAGACCTTCGTGAAGGACGTCATCGAGGAATCGAAGCGCCAGCCGGTGCTGATCGACTTCTGGGCGCCGTGGTGCGGCCCCTGCCGCCAGCTCACCCCGATCATCGAGAAAGCGGTCCGCGCCGCCAAGGGCAAGGTCAAGCTGGTCAAGATGAACATCGACGAGCATCCGGCGATCCCCGGCCAGATGGGGATTCAGTCGATCCCGGCGGTGATTGCCTTCGTCAACGGCCAGCCCGCCGACGGCTTCATGGGCGCGGTCCCGGAAAGCCAGGTCACCGCCTTCATCGACAAGCTGACCGCGGGCATGCCGGGCGCCGGCGAACCCAATATCGCGGAAATCCTCAAAGAAGCCGAGGCCGTTCTCGCCGAAGGCGATCCGGCCACCGCTGCGCAAATCTATGCCGAGGTGCTGGCGGCGGACGCCACCAATATCGCAGCACTTGCGGGGCTTGCGAAATGCTACGTCACGACCGGAGCGATCGAGCAGGCCAAGCAGACCATCGCCATGGTGCCGGAATCGAAGCGCAACGATGCGGCGGTCAAGGCGGTGCAGGCATCGATCGATCTCGCCGAGCAGGCCAAGGCGGTCGGCCCGGTGACCGAGCTCGAACAGAAAGTCGCCGCAAACCCGCTCGATCATCAGGCGCGATTCGATCTGGCTACCGCGCTCAACGCCTCGGGCAAGCGTGCGGAGGCCACCGGCCAGCTGCTCGAAATCGTCAAGCGCGACCGCAAGTGGAACGAGGACGGCGCGCGCAAGCAACTGGTACAGTTCTTCGAGGCGTGGGGCCCCACCGATGAAGCCACTGTCGAAGGGCGCAAGCGGCTGTCGACCGTCCTTTTTTCATAGAGATCTCATGCTTTAGCTCCGAGACCGCAAATGCCGATCAATGCCGAATATCGCGGGCCCGGCGACCTTCCCGAGATAATTCCGGTGTTTCCGCTGCCCGGCGCCCTCTTGCTGCCGCGCGGCCAGATGCCGCTCAACATCTTCGAGCCGCGCTATCTGGCGATGGTGGACGACGCGCTGCGCGACGGCCACCGGCTGATCGGGATGATCCAGCCGGATGCATCCCACACCTATAGCGAGGCAAAGCCGGTGCTGTTCCGCGTCGGCTGCGTCGGGCGCATCACCCAGCTCGCCGAATCCGGCGACGGCCGTTACATCCTCGAACTCACCGGCATCGCGCGTTTCAAGGTGATTGAGGAAATGACGGTTCTGACGCCGTACCGGCAATGCAAGGTGGATTATTTCCCCTACATCGACGATTTTACCGCCCGCAAGGGCGAGGAAGCCGTCGACCGCGAGGCCTTGCTCGCAGTGCTAACCGACTTTCTCAAGGCCAACAATCTGAAGGTCGACTGGGAAGGCGTCGAAAGCGCGCCCAACGAGGCGCTGGTCAACGCGCTGGCGATGATGTCGCCCTACGGTCCGCCGGAAAAGCAGGCGATGCTGGAAGCGCCCGATCTCAAGACCCGTGCCGAGATCCTGATCGCGGTCACCGAGATGGACCTCGCCAAGAAACGCACCAGCGGCGATACCGGGTTGCAGTAGGGTTTCAGTACCCCGCCACGGCCAACGCGACCACCGCGCTCAACGCCACCCAGCCAAAATGCCGGCCGCGCATTGCCCAGGCGTTCGCGAGCGCGGCAAAGGCAAACACGACCGCGAGCGTTGCGACAATCCAGTGGCGCGCGGGGTCCGACGCCATCCAGGGCGCCGCAATCAGCAGTACGCCGCCGCCGATCCAGGCGACGGTCCCGGCCTGCCAGACCAGGCGGATGAGGGTGCGCAGCCGCGGCGGCTCGATGGTGGCGCGTGCGAACACCTTGGTTTCGCCCAGCACCCCGTGGATCAGCGCCACCGCGATCGCGGCCACGCCCGAACATTGCAGCAAGAGATCGCGCATCGGATCATCCTCCATACATAACTGTATGGAAGGTATACCGGGCACCTGTCAATACACTGGTGTATGGTGCGATGTCGCAGGATGGGGACATGACCGATCAACTTTCGGCAACAGACTGGCTCGATCAGGGGCTGAAAACGCTGGCGAAGAGCGGCTTCACGGCACTGAAGGCCGAGCCGCTGGCGAAGGCGATGGGAGTTTCGCGGGGCAGCTTCTACTGGCACTTCGCCGATATCGCCGCCTACCACGCCGCTATCCTCAAATATTGGCGCGAAGTCTCCGCCGAGCAGATCATTGCCAGCCTGGAGGCTTCCGCCGAGCACGACGCCCCTTTGGCCTTGCTGCTCCGCCGGACGTTCAGCAACAAGCCGGCGCTGGAGAAGGCGGTCCGCACCTGGGCCGCGATCGACCCCAAGGCCCGCGCGGCCGTGCAGGCCATTGATCGCCGCCGGCTGGATTATGTGGAAAGCCTGCTCAGGAGATCGGGGCTGGCCGACGAAGCCGCCCGCGCCCGCGCCCAAATTCTCTATTGGGCGTTTTTGGGTTTTGCGCTGTCGGATCAGCCGCTGCCGCCGGCAGGACAGTCGGCGGTGCTCGACGAACTGATCCGGTTCGCCTCGCGATAGTGCGGCGCGGCTACCCGTTTCGGGCCAGTATGCTAAGGGATCGGAAAGACCAAGCCGGAGACCAATTCATGACATCCCCGTCCGAACGCCTTGAATCCACCGTCGATCCCAAATTGCTGGAGATCCTGGTCTGCCCGGTGACCAAGGGTCCGCTGGAGTTCGACGCGGCGAAGCAGGAGCTGATCTCGCGTTCGGCAAAGCTCGCTTATCCGATCCGCGACGGCATCCCGATCATGCTGCCGGAAGAGGCGAGGAAGATCGACTAGCCGGAAACAGCGCGCAGGGACGACAGACGTTGGTTGCTACAGCGCCTCGCCCTTCAACAAACGCGGCACTTCGCCTGACAATCCAGCGGCCTGGCGGATGAACAAGCTCTTCAGTGGCGGCGCGCGGTCGACGAGGCCAAGCCCGATATCGCGCACCGTGCGCAGCAGCGTCGATTCGTTCGAGAACAGGAAATTCAGCGAATTGGTGGCGAGCCCCATCGCCATGGTGTCGAATCGCCGCCAGCGCTGGTAGCGGTCGAGTACATCGGCCTGTCCCGGGTCCATGCCGAGCCTCGCGGCATCGACGACGACTTCGGCCAGCGCTGCGACATCCTTCAGGCCCATGTTGAGACCCTGGCCCGCGATCGGGTGAATCAAATGCGCGGCGTCGCCGACCAGCGCCAGCCGCTCGCCGATGAAGGAGCGCGCGACGAAATAACCGAGCGGAAACGCGCGTGGCTTCTCGAGTGCCTTGATCTCGCCGAGATGCAGGCCGAAGCGCTGTTCGAGTTCGGCGTGAAATTCGTCCTCGCTCAGCGCAACCAGGCGCGCAGCCTCCGCGCGCTTCTCGGTCCACACCAGCGACGAACGCTTTCCGGTGAGCGGCAGGATTGCGAACGGTCCTGCGGGCAGGAAATGTTCCTCGGCGCGGCCGTGATGATCGCGCTCGTGGCCGACGGTGACGACGATGCCGGACTGGTCGTAGTCCCAGCCATGGGTGGCGATCCCGGCGCGTTCGCGCAGTTTGGAGCGCGCGCCGTCGGCGGCCACCAGCAGGCTCGCCTCAATGACGCTGCCGTCGGCCAGCGTCACATCGACGCCGTCGGCGCGGGAATCGAAACTCGTCACCGCGGTAGCGCGGAGGTCGATGCACTCGGCCTCGGCGCGCTTGACCAGCGCATCGATCAGATGACGGTTCTCGACCATATGCGCGAACGGCTCGCCCGGCTCGACATGGCCGGCAAAGGTCAGGAACACCGGCCGGGTGGCGTCTTCCAGCTTGGAATCGGTGACCACCATGTCGGTTATCGGCTGAGCCCCGTTTGCGACCTCATCCCAGACCCCGATCGCGTCGAACAACCGGCGGCAGGCGGCGACGATCGCGGTAGCGCGCGGATCGCGGCTGGGTCGCGCCGCCAGCGCCGGATCGGCGACAATGACGGGAATATCGGCGCCGAGACCCTGGCGCAGCGCCAGCGCCAGCGCCAGCCCGGCGAACGCGCCGCCGCCGATGACAATACTTCGCTGTGCCGTCATGCTGAACCTGCTTGCTCGCGTCACGAAACTATACTTGCTACCTGATTATAGCTGGGCGAAACAGGGCGGAGAAACAAGGGTACCTGGCCCTCCAGCCGTCATTCCCGGGCGCGCGTGAGCGCGAACCTCAGATGTGCAATTGCACATCGGGGAATCTCGCAACTATCATCTCCAGATTCCGGGTTCGAGGCGTTGCCTCACCCCGGAATGACGGGGAAACCGAAGGCGCTTCCATGTCCAAAGGCCTGATTGACCTGATTTCCGTCCTCGATCTCGAGCCGATCGAGGTGAACCTGTTTCGTGGCAACAGCCCGAAGACGAGCTGGCAGCGGGTGTTCGGCGGACAGGTGATCGGCCAGGCGATGGTGGCGGCGTGCCGCACCGTCGAGGGCCGGCTGCCGCATTCGCTGCACTGCTATTTCATCCTGCCGGGCGACCCGCAGATCCCGATCATCTACGAGGTCGAGCGCTTGCGCGACGGCAAGAGCTATTCGACTCGCCGGGTCACCGCGATCCAGCATGGCAACGCGATCTTCTCGATCATGGTCTCGTTCCATGTCGAGGAGGAGGGGGCGTTCGATCACCAGGACAAGATGCCGGACGTGCCGCCGCCGGAAAAACTCACCGCCGAGGAAGTCGCCAAGCAGCCGATGTTCCGCGAGATGCCGGAATTCATCCGCCGCTATTACGAGTCCGACCGCCCGATCGAACTGCGCCCGGTCGAGCTCGGCCGCTATTTCGGCCAGAAGATCGACGATGGCCGCATCAATGTCTGGATCCGCACCGCATCGAAACTGTCCGACGATCCGGCGCTGCACATGTGCGCGCTGGCCTATGCCTCGGACTTCTCGCTGCTGGACGCGGCGATGGCGCGTTACGGCAGGACGCTGTTCGACAAGCGCATGATGCCGGCGAGCCTCGATCACGCGATGTGGTTTCACCGGCCGTTCCGCGCCGACGAATGGCTGCTTTACGCGCAGGATTCGCCGAGCGCGCGTGGCGGCCGCGGCCTTACGCGAGGCATGATCTTCAAGCAGGACGGCACCCTGGTGGCGTCGGTCGCCCAGGAAGGCTCGCTGCGCCAGCGCAAGTGAGCGCTCAGCCGTTCACCTGCGTGCCTCTTTCAGCCAAGATGGTCTGCGACGCCAGCCAGCGTGACATCCAAAGATACATCCATGGAATCGGGATGATGAAGAGGCTGGCGATCACGGCCACGATCGCACGCCACAGAAACTCCAGTCCGGTGCCGACGAATAAGACTTCGCGCCGCGTGCCCTGGATATTTCGGCAAACCCACCGCAGCGAGGCTGTGTAAACCCACGCCCAGCCGATGATGGTGATGATGGAGATACCCGCCAGGATAGTCCATCCGAGATAGGCCCAGAAAGAGCCGGAGAAGCTGAGCCCGAGCGGCTGCTCGTTGGAAGCAAGGTTTGCGACCAGCCATCTGACGAAAAGCCAATAGAGAACGATCTGAACCAGGAACATCAGATTGTTGAGCAACTCGCTGCCGATCAGAGCAACGCCGATAAAGAGCACCAAGGCCCCGAAATACCAGGGAACGATCGTCATCGCCGTGCCCACGAAGCTGAGATTGGGGCGTCCCGGCACGCGGACGCACGGTACGAACCAGTTGATGTACCAGACCAGAGCACATGGGGCCGGGATGATGAGGATGAGACCGATCAAGAGCACGAGGCTGCGCCAGACGAAGTCCCAAATTCCGAAATCGATGGAAAGCGGCCCGCCGCTATACCCGCCGGCGCTGGTCAGCGGACCGCCCGAACGCGGGACCGTCGGGGGTGCCGAGACGCCGGACATCAGGCCGGGAATGTCCCCCGCCCGCTGCCAGTTCGCCATGCCCTCGGTCCAGACCAGCGTATCCGCGTTGATGGTGCCTTTGGCGATGAACTCGCGGAGCTGGATCTCGGGGTACGGACCCTGCTGCTGGCCCTCGGATGCGTAAAACCAGGATCGGCCCGCCATATCATCCCCCCGGGTGGCTGCAGCGGCGCGCCGAATGGCCCGAACGCCGGAAAAGCATTCTGGCGGACAATCCGGTCTCCTGTACAGGGACGCTGGTGTCCGGCCACAAATGTTTTCCCGGGCACTTGCAACTTTTTTGTGCCAGTTGCACAGAAAGATGCCAGATTTGGGCGGCCGCAAATCATCCGGCGGCCGATTTGCCGAAATTGAGAGAATAAGGCCTGACCATGAAACTCGTCGTCGCGATCATCAAACCGTTCAAGCTGGACGAGGTCCGCCAGGCGCTGACCGCCATCGGCGTCCACGGCATGACGGTGACCGAGGTCAAGGGCTACGGCCGCCAGAAGGGCCACACCGAAATCTACCGCGGTGCCGAATATGTCGTGAACTTCCTGCCCAAGCTGCGGATCGAAATCGCGGTCTCGTCGGAGCTCGCGGACAAGGCGGTCGAGGTAATCACCAACAGCGCGCG
Organism: Bradyrhizobium sp.; assembly: GCA_049286845.1. Taxonomy (GTDB): domain Bacteria; phylum Pseudomonadota; class Alphaproteobacteria; order Rhizobiales; family Xanthobacteraceae; genus Bradyrhizobium. The sequence continues at coordinate 1,377 of JBAQER010000693.1, read as the reverse complement.
CACCGGCCAGATCGGCGACGGCAAGATTTTCGTGACGCCGATCGATCACGCGCTGCGCATCCGCACGGGTGAAACCGACAGCGACGCACTTTGACAATCATTCACTGCGTGCAAACGGCGGTGCTCCAAGACGCCACATATTGATAACAGGCCGGGGAAACATCATGGGGGTTCTGTCACGTCACGCGGCGCGCGCTGCGGCGACCTTTTCGATCGCAACATTGTTCGCATCGCTGGTGACGCCGGCGCGTGCCGAAACATCCGGTATCAACGCCGCCGACACCGCATGGATGATCGCAGCCACCGCGCTGGTGCTGATGATGACCATCCCGGGCCTGGCGCTGTTCTACTCCGGCATGGTGCGCAAGAAGAACGTGCTGGCGACGATGGCGCAAAGCCTTGCCGCCGTGGCGATCATTTCAGTCCTCTGGGTCGCGTTCGGCTACTCGCTGGCGTTCGTCGGCGACGGTCCGTGGCTCGGAACGCTCGATCGCTGGTTTCTCGCCGGCATGAAGATGGACGACGTCAATCCGGCGGCCAAGACGATCCCGGAAGCGCTGTTCATGCTGTACCAGATGACGTTTGCGATCATCACGGTAGCGCTGGTGGCGGGCGCGGTTGCCGACCGCATGCGGTTTTCCGCCTACCTGCTGTTTTCCGTCGGCTGGTTCATGTTCGTCTATGTGCCGCTGGCGCACTGGGTCTGGGGCGGCGGCTTCCTCGCCACCATGGGCGTGCTGGATTTTGCCGGCGGCCTCGTGGTGCATCTCTCCGCCGGCATCGGCGGGCTGGTCGCGGCCAAGGTGATGGGCCGGCGTCATGGCTACGGCACCGAGAATCTCGCCCCGTTCGATCTGTCGCTCGCGGTGATCGGCACCGGCATGCTGTGGGTCGGATGGTTCGGCTTCAACGGCGGCTCGGCGCTGACGGCCAGTCCCCGCGCGGTCATGGCGATCACGGCGACGCATCTTGCCGCCTGCGCCGGCGCGCTGACCTGGGGCGCCATCGAATGGTCGACACGGCGCAAGCCGTCGGTGCTCGGCATGATCTCCGGCGCGGTGGCGGGATTGGGCACGATCACGCCGGCCTCCGGATTCGTCGCGCCCTGGCACGGCATCGTCATCGGAATCATCGCCGGATTATTTTGTTTCTGGGCCTGCACCAGCCTCAAGCAGCGCTTCAATTACGACGATTCGCTCGATGTGTTCGGGGTCCATGGCGTCGGTGGAATGACCGGTACGTTGCTCGCAGGGGTGTTCGCGACGACGGCAATCGGCGGGACATCCGGCCTGCTTGAGGGCAATCCACAACAATTGCTGATCCAGTTCTACGGCGTGGCGATCACGCTGCTGTGGTCGGGCGCCATTACCTTCGTCC
>JBAQER010000692.1:0-3031 GCA_049286845.1 Bradyrhizobium sp. | reverse complement strand
AATGATCTCGGCTTCACCGCCGCCCCGCGCCATGCGGCCGAACATCTCGTGCTGGCCGCCCTCGCGGAACTTGCGCAAATAGGCCCAGGGGCCATCCGGCGCCGGCACGCTGGAATCGTCTTCCCTGATGCGGCCGCGCATTTCCGCGACCAGCTTCTTCTGCAAGGCAGCGGTGTGGCCGAGCAGGCTTTCGGTGTAGCCGTTTTCCGCCTCGAGATATCTTCGGATATCGGGGTCGAGGATCGAGGGATCGCGCAGCACCTCCTGCCATTTGGCATCCTTCAGCCAGGCATAATCGTCGACGATGGTGATGCCATGGGTGGTGAAGGAATGCGGCCGGCGCGGCGCCACCGGCGCTGTCTGTGAGACGGTCTTCTTGATCGATTGTGCCACTCAATCCTCATCTGGTCGGAGCCGCCCCATGTCCTTCTCGCCATGCACGGGCTTGACCCGCGCAATCCATCGAGAAGGAAAGCCCTTCTCAAATGGATGGATTGCCGGGTCAAGCCCGGCAATGACGATAAGCGGCCGGGGCAAGTATCTTGTCGCATGATATCGGGTCGAAACCGCGGAATGCCAGATGGGCAATGAGCGGCGGCGCTCGGCTTGTTGGCCGGCCCGTTGTATGGTTAGGCTTTTCGGCGTTCCCTCCCGAAAGGCCTTATGCTTTTCAATTCCTACCAGTTCATTTTCCTGTTTCTGCCGGTCGCGTTGGCCGGCTATTTCGCGTCCGACCGGCTCGGCAATGTGGCGCCGGTGATATGGCTGGCGCTGGCGTCGCTGGGCTTCTATTCCGTCAGCAGCTGGCAGTTCGTGCCGCTGTTGCTGGGATCGATCGCATTCAACTACGCCGTTGGCTGGCTGTTGATCTCGAGTCGGCTGCACCCCGCGCCACGCTTTGCGATCCTGGCCTTCGGCGTCGCCGGCGATCTCGCCGTGCTCGGCTATTTCAAATATGCCGGCTTCCTTGCCGCCAATCTCAATGCGATCTTTGCGACCGGCTTCGCGGTCAATGTCCTGCTCCCGGTCGGCATTTCCTTCTACACCTTCACCCAGATCGCCTTTCTCGTCGATGCCTACAGAGGCAAGGTCGCGCGTTACGCGTTACCGCATTACGCGCTGTTCGTGACTTACTTTCCGCATCTGATCGCGGGGCCGATCCTGCACCACCGGGACATGATCCCGCAGTTCGAGCGCGCCGAGGCGAAGCGGCCGGACCCGCACCTGATCCTGTGTGGTCTCATCATCTTCGCGATCGGCCTGTTCAAGAAGACCTGCCTCGCCGACGGCATTCAGCCGCTGGTGTCGCTCGCCTTCGGCCCCAACGCGCCGACCTTCGATCAGGCCTGGCTCGGTGCGCTGGCCTATACGTTCCAGCTCTATTTCGATTTCTCCGGCTATTCCGACATGGCGATCGGAATCTCCCTGATGTTCGGGATCTTCCTGCCGCTCAATTTCAATTCGCCCTACAAGGCGACCTCCATCATCGATTTCTGGCGGCGCTGGCACATGACGCTGTCGCAGTTCCTGCGCGACTATCTCTACATCCCGCTCGGCGGCAACCGGCATGGCGCCGTGCTGCGCTACGTCAATTTGATGATCACCATGGTGCTCGGCGGCCTCTGGCACGGCGCGGCCTGGACATTCGTCGTGTGGGGCGCGCTGCACGGCGCCTATCTCTGCGTCAATCACGCCTGGAACCGGTTTGGCCCTGCGGTGGCGCCGCGCTTCGAAGGGGTGGCCAACATCGCCGCGTTCGTCGTGACGTTCATCGCGGTCGTTGTCGCCTGGGTGTTCTTCCGCGCCGACAGCATGACGACGGCGCTCTATGTGCTGTCGAAAATGGCCGATCCCGGCAACATCGCGTTCGGCCGCCTCGAGATAGCGCAAGCCGCGTTCATTGCCGTCTATGCCGCAATCGCGTGGTTCGGCCCGAACACGCAGGCCATCATGGGCTATGACCATGCCAACCGGACCGTAGGCCGGGGGCTGCGGTCGTGGCAGATGCGCCCGCTCTTCATCTACGCGACCGCAGCCGTGCTGGCATTCGGGATTCTCGGAATTCAGCAGCACAGCGAATTCATCTATTTCAGGTTCTGATGAACAGCCCGGCCAAATACCTGCCCAGGTTCCTGTGCGCGAGCGCACTAATCATCGCGCTTGCCGTCGTGGTCAATTTCGTGGTCGATCCCCTGCAATTATTCCGTCCGGCCAGACTCTTTGCTGCCATGTATTCGCAGGACAGCCGCATGCAGGACGCCGGGCTGATCCGCAGCCAGCAGTTCGACACCGTCTTCATGGGCACCTCGCTCGCCATTCATTACCGGCAGAGCGATATCGACCGGCATCTCGGCGTCCGTTCGCTGAAGCTGGCGCTGTCCGGATCGAATTCGAAGGAACAGAAGTTCGTGCTGGACGCAGCGCTCGAGCGGCATCCGAGGCGGATCCTCTGGCAGATCGACGACTGGATTTTCCGCGATGCGCCTGATGTCGATGCCGACATCTATGTTCCGGTCGATCTCTACCGGCGAAATGCCAGGGGTATCGCCGGTTACCTGCTCAGCGGGAGCATGGCCCGCGAGTCGCTATGGATCGCGTTGCGCTCGATTTCTCCGCTGGAGCCTCTGGTGGCGCGGCTGACCACGGGCGTCATTTTCAAGTTTCCGGTCGTCAGCGTCGACGACATCAATGCGCTGCATCCCCGCTTCGACGTTGCCGGCTTCTACAATGCGAAAAGCACACTGGCCGCCTTCAGGCGCATCACCGATCCCGTGCGCAGCCGGTATCTGGCGCAGGGTTACGACTACGACGCCATGATCCGGCACTTCGAGCACGATGCCGTCGGGTTGATCGAGAAAAATCCGGATGTGCAGTTCGACATCTATTTTCCGCCCTATTCGATCCTGCAATTCGTGGCGATGCGGGACGCTTCGCCGCCGACGTTGAAGATCGCCTATGATTTTTCCGCCTATGCCACGCCGCGTTTGCTGCAGTTCCCGAACGTCGCTCTCTATGATTTTCGCGAGGCGAA
>JBAQER010000691.1:0-9160 GCA_049286845.1 Bradyrhizobium sp. | reverse complement strand
CGGCTTTCGATCGCGGCGGCCATGGTCATCGCAAAACCTGTTTGTAGGGGATTATTTACACTTTTCAGCTTGGGCCGACCTTTGCAAAGAAATGTCAACAAAGAGTAAGGACAATGCCGCTGCGGCGGGGGCGGGATCGGCTGCATCTGGGGGCGCGAATTTGTCATCCGAAAACCGATTGCTGACGAGCCTCAGGCTGGAACTCGCCTATTTCACTGGCCGGCCGTGGCTGAGCGGGCGTGGGGCCGGCGGCGCCGGCGCGGTTCTGCGCTTCGAGCGGGTGCGCCCGCGGCGCGCCGTCCGCTTCCAGCCGCGCAGGGAATACGAGATCACCCCCAAATTCCTCGACCGGACGATCCGGGCGCTGAAGCGCTGGAAGTTCGACATCGTTTCGATGGACGAGGTTTGCCATCGGGCGGTGACGTCCCCCACGCCACGGCGGTTTGTGTGCCTGACGTTCGACGGCGGCTACAAGGATCTGATCGCGTCGGCCTATCCGGTGTTGTCGCGGCACGGCGTGCCCTTCACGATTTACCTGCCGACCGCGTTCCCGGACCGCCTCGGCGAGGCATGGTGGCTGGCGCTCGAGGAAATCATCGCGCGCGAGAACAGGATAAGCCTCGTGATCGATCGCAAGGAGCTGCGCTTCGACATCGGAACCAGGTCCGAAAAATATCAGCTCTACGAATTTCTCTGGGGCTGGATGCGCTCGCTGGCGCCGGCCGATCTCTCGAACGCGATCAACGATCTCTGCAAGCGATACTCCGTCAACCTCGCAGCGCTGTCGCGCGAGGCAACGATGGACTGGGGCGACCTCGCAAAGCTCGCCGCCGATCCCAACGTCACGATCGGAAGTGCCACGGTGAACTATCCCGCGCTGTCGAACCTGAAGGACGCCGAGGCGGAACGCGAGATGACGATGGGGAGGGCGGTCGCCGAGGCCGCGTTCCGCCGCGACGTCAGGCATTTCGCCTATCCGTTCGGCGGTCGTACCGCGTTTGCCCGCAAGCATGTGGTGATGGCCGAGCAGGCCGGCTTCGCCAGCGCCGCGTCGGCCATACCGGGCATCGTTCAGGCGGCGGGCGGCACCAACCTGCACGCGCTGCCGCGCATCGCCTGGGACGGACGGCAGCGTTCGCTGCGCATCATGCGGGTGATGCTTTCGGGGATTCCCTTCGCTTCGGTCAAGCCTTCCCGGAAGTCCTAGGCGTCCGGCCGGGCCATCCAGCTGATGATCGGCATCGCCGGCAGCACCCATCCGATGCCGGCCACGACATAGAAGATCGCTTGCAGCAGTCCGGAACTCGCCAGCCACGGCGTCTGCGCCACCGTCATTCCCAGCAGCGACCACATCACCACAAGCACCAGCAGCGCAATGGTTCCGAGCAATTTGCGGGTGCGTATGGTCATGGCGGATATGTGCAATTCTTTGCGGAAGCGCAACTTGCGCGCGGGAAGGGGCGGACTATAAGGGGCGCGCCAATTCATTCAAGCGTGGCCTCGATGATCGGTAATCCCGCACAGCAAGCCCCGACAGCCGCTGTCAGATGGTGGCTGCTCTCGATCGCAGCCCTGATCGCGATCATGGTGCTGGTCGGCGGCGCCACCCGGCTGACCGAGTCAGGGCTGTCGATCGTCGAGTGGAAGCCGGTCACCGGCACGCTACCGCCGCTAGGCGAGGCGCAGTGGGCGCAGGCCTTCGAGGCTTACAAGACCATTCCGCAATACCGCGAACTCAATGCCGGCATGAGCCTCGACCAGTTCAAGACCATTTTCTGGTGGGAATGGAGCCACCGGCTGCTCGGGCGCGCGATCGGGGCGGCCTATCTGTTGCCGTTCCTCTGGTTTCTGTGGCGCGGTGTCCTGGGCGCGGATCTGAAGCGGCGGTTGTGGCTGATCTTCGGCCTCGGCGCGCTGCAGGGCGCGGTCGGCTGGTGGATGGTGGCGTCAGGGCTTACGCAGCGGACCGAGGTTTCGCAATATCGCCTCGCCAGCCATCTTGTGCTGGCACTGCTGATTTTCGCCGCGATCGTGTGGACGCTGCGCCGGCTGGCCGGGCGGCCGCCGGCGATCGTTTCCGCGCGGCTCAGGATCACCGGCGTGGCGCTGTTGGTGCTGACCTTCGTGCAGATCTATTTCGGCGCACTGGTCGCGGGCCTGCGCGCCGGCAGGATCTACAACACCTGGCCGGAGATCGATGGCGCCTTCATTCCGCAGGTTTCGCGGCTGTTCTTCGAAGAACCGTGGTGGCGCAATCTGTTCGACAACACGCTGACGGTGCAGTTCGAGCACCGGATGACGGCCTATGCGCTATTGGCGCTGGCGATCCTGCACGCGATCGACGCCATCCGCTCGCGCGCCGGGACATCAGCGGTCAACGGCGCGGTGTGGCTGGCGGCGACGATGATCCTGCAGGCGACGCTGGGCATCTTCACGCTGCTCTATCAGGTCCCGATCGACCTTGCGCTATTGCATCAGGCCGTGGCGATCGCGGTGCTGACATTGGCCGTGGTTCAGGTCGAGCGCCTGGCCGCGCAGCCGGAACAGGTGCAGCCGAAGTTGGTTTTGCCCGCGGGTCGGCCCGGCTGAACCGGACCTTCCGGCTAGCAATAGCCGTAGCCGTAGAGGCCGTAGCCGCAGCCGTAACCGTAGGGCTGGAGATTCGATTCGCGGCTCTCCGGGCCGGCGTACCAGGGGCTCTGATAATTGTAGCCGAAGGGCAGCCCCCAATTGCCCGACCACGCCGGGTAGCCCGGCCACCATGCGATCCTGACCGCAGGCGGGAGGTATGGCACGTATCCATCCGACGGCGTGAACGGCACCTCGGGTCCGTCGGCGACATACGCCGGGCTAAGGTATGGGGCCGGCGTGGCGCGCGTGATCGTCGTCCTGAATTTATAGTTCGCGCGGGGAAGGCCGGCGGGCAATTGGCTGGCAGCGCGCCGCGCGGCCGACTTGCCGGCGGGGCCGACGGCCTCCGCAGCGGAGGTGAGCGCGAAGGTCGCGACCACGATCGGCATCATCCAGCGCAGCATCGTCAGCTCCGGTTTCAGACGCCGGCAGCATGCCACTTTATCGGGAAACCGGGGATCAAATTGCGGAACGAGGGTTAACGCGAGACCGGCAAAATGCCGGATTTTCGCTACGCCTCTAGGGGCGCATGAACATGAAGTCCGTCCCCGGATCGCAATTCTCGGCGACGAAGGAAAGCTCCGACTGGACGTCGGAGACGTTCCTGGTTTCGAGGTATTTGGAGACGACGAGGCCGAGCAGCGAGCGGCAGACGCTGTCGTGACCCAGCCCGGCCGCTTCTGCCTCTTCAACAGCCGCCAGGAAATGACGCTTCGCGATCTCGGTTGCGGACATCTCAGCTTCCTTTTTTCTTTCTCTGTGTCATGAGAGCCTGCGATGCCTTGATCTGTGTCAAAGTGAAGCCCGCAGGGCGGATTGGCGACAGCGCAATCCGTCATCTTTCTTTTCGGGTTCGGCGGATTACGCCTCGCGGCTGGTCCGCCCGACGCAACTGATTAGCCCGACGAGACTGAGCAAGAATGCTGCGATTAAGCCAGCGAAGGCTGTTGGCATCGACGGAGGGCGAAGCAAGGCGAAATGCGCGTTAGAAACCTCTCTAGAACGATCTGGAGGCCGTCCATGGCTGCTCCAGAGGCGCGTTGGCGCGACAGAAGCACCTTGGCCACGCACGCAACGACGCCCACAATTGACGCGCCATGATCACGGCAACCGAAATGATGTTGGCGAGGCGCGCCCGTTTGCCTGCGCCCCACGCCGCAGCGCAATACCGCAGCGGGGAGCTGAAGGAACAAAGTTCCGGCGAACGACGTTTGGGAATTGTAGCTGCGACTCATGGGAGAACGTCTCGGCCGCATAACCAATGAACAAGGAGGCGCAAATGGCAGTCACCTTGCTCGGCGCGTTGTTGGTTTTGGGAGGGCTGCTATTCTTGGTGGCTCAGCCCCTATGGCGTGGGCGGCTTAGTACTGCCAGGCGAGCATCTGCTGCAGTGCCAAAACCTACTTTGGAACCCTCCGGCCCCGGTGCGGGATTTAGGTTGAAGGAGAATTGGCTCGGCCTTGCACTCATGGTGCTTGGCGGTCTTCTCTTGTTTGTGGGCTGGTGACGGCTCGAATGATAATTGCGTGGGCCCATAGGCAAGTGAAGCGACGCGGTTCTTCGAACGACTATGCCCGCGTATGACGACGGAAACTGCCCCGGCATTCCCTGCGCCCGGCGGCAGCATTGCCTGTTTCTGCGCAGGCGCAGCAATCCAAGAAAATTCCGCGAATTGCCGTTCTTTGGGACTAGCGTCACGCCACGCCGACCGAGGAAGCTGTCCCGGTCAACAGATCAGCCGGAGGAAGCGATGAGACGGCAGAAGAAATTCTATGCCTGGGGCTATGCCGACGAGGATCTGACCCCGGACGAAATCATGCCCTGGGAAACAGGTATTGCAAAGCGATACGGGCTCTCGGGGTTCGACGTCACGCCGCCGCCCAAGGCTGAAGAGATCACGCTTCGTCCGTCACGCGTCGTAGTGCCATCCGCGCTGCAACCTATCGTTCGCACCGATCATCTCACTCGGCTGGAGCACTCTTACGGCAAAGCCTGGTTCGACGCCTGTCGCATGTTCCTGCGCTCGGTGCCCAATCCGCCTGACGCAGTGGCCTTTCCCGACAACGAACAGGACATCGTGCGCATCCTCGCATGGTGCGACCAGATCGGCGCCAAGGCCATTCCGTATGGCGGCGGCTCGTCCGTGGTGAAGGGCATCGAACCTGCAGCCGAGTTCGAAAAGGTCGTGACGATCTCGATGCGCCACATGGATAAGGTGCTGGAAGTCGATCCGGTAAGTCACGCTGCGCGCATAGAGGGCGGCGTTTACGGGCCGCACATTGAAGACCAGCTGCGCGAGACGCCGTTCACGATGCGCCACTACATGCAGGCCTACCGCTGCTCGACGCTGGGCGGCTGGATCGCCACGCGTTCGGGAGGTCACTATGCGACTCTCACCACTCACATCGACGATTTTGTCGAGAGCACGCGGGTGGTGACGCCGGCCGGCACCCTTGAGACGCGGCGCCTGCCGGGCTCCGGTGCGGGGCCAAGCCCCGATCGGATGTTCATCGGCTCCGAGGGCATCCTCGGCATCATCACCGAAGCATGGGTGCGGCTGCGCAAGAAGCCAACCTTCCGCGCGGCAACCAGCGTGCGCTTCAAGAACTTTTATGCCGGTGCTGACGCTGTCCGCGGCATCACGCAGGCTGGGCTTTATCCCGCCAACTGCCGGCTGCTTGAGGCGCGCGAGGCCCTGCCTGATATCCCGTGGGACAACCAAGAGGCGGTGCTGATGCTCACGTTCGAGTCGGCCGACCACCCGCTCGAGGCCTGGATGGCACGCGCGCTGGAAATCTGCCGGGATAATGGCGGTGTCCCGGACGCCGCAGCACTTGACGACGAGAACTCGCACCGCACGGGCGCCGCCGGCGCCTGGCGCAACAAGTTCATCCGCGCCCCCCATTACAGCGAACACGCGGTCGCGCGCGGGGTGCTCTCCTCGACTTTCGAGACTTCGATGACATGGGAGCGGTTCCGCGATTTCCACGCGAAGATCACGAAGATCACCCACGATACCATCAGGCAGGTGACGGGCCGAGAGGGTACCGTCACCTGCCGCTTCACGCATGTCTATCCCGACGGGCCGTGCCTCTACTTCACATTTGGCGGCATCCTCGACAAGCGGATCATGCTCGACCAGTTCATGGCGGTGCTGACGACCTGTACGGCGGCAACTGTTGAGCATGGCGGTACGACGACGCACCATCATGCGGTGGGCCGATTCCATCGGCCGTTCTATGACAAGCAGCGCCCCGAACTGTTTGCCCGGGCGCTGCGGGGCGCCAAGCGTGAACTCGATCCAAAGGGTATGATGAATCCCGGCGTGCTGATCGATCCCTGATCAGACCGCGCTGCTGGCCGCGCCTTGCGCGAACCCGTTGGCATCGCCCCGAATGACGAAAGGTCTACGCGCTCAGCGCCTGCTCGAGGTCGGCGATCAGGTCTTCCTTGTCCTCGATGCCGATCGACAGCCGCACCACGTCGGGGCCAGCGCCCGACTTGATCTTGGCGGCGTCGTCGAGTTGGCTATGCGTGGTCGAGGCCGGATGGATCACCAGCGAACGGGTGTCGCCGACATTGGCGAGGTGCGAGAACAGTTGCAGGTTCGACACCAGGCTGACGCCGGCCTCGTAGCCGCCCTTGAGGCTGAAGGTGAACACCGCGCCGGCGCCCTTCGGCGCGTATTTGCGCGCGAGGTTGTTGTATTGGTTGCCCGGCAGGCCGGAGTAATTCACCGCCGCCACCGCCGGATGGCCCGCGAGGAATTCGGCGACTGCTTTTGCATTCTCGCAATGCTTCTGCATGCGCAGCGGCAGCGTCTCGATGCCGGTCAGAATCAAGAAGGCGTTGAACGGCGAGATCGCCGGGCCGAGGTCGCGCAGGCCGAGCACGCGGCAGGCGATCGCGAACGCGAAATTGCCGAACGTCTCCTGGATCTTGATGCCGTGATATTCCGGACGCGGTTCGCTCAGCATCGGATATTTGTTGTCCTTCGACCAGTCGAAGGTGCCGGCGTCGACGATGATGCCGCCGAGCGAATTGCCGTGGCCGCCCAGAAACTTGGTCAGCGAATGCACGACGATGTCGGCGCCGTGGTCGATCGGGCGGATCAGATAGGGCGTCGCCAGCGTGTTGTCGACGATCAGCGGCACGCCGGCCTTGCGGGCGACCGCGGCGATCGCCTCGATGTCGGTGATGGAGCCGGCGGGGTTGGCGATCGATTCGATGAAGATCGCCTTGGTGCGCGGGGTGACCGCGCGCTCGAAGCTGTCGATATCGTCGGGATCAGCCCACGCCACGTTCCAGCCGAAGCTCTTGAAGGCGTGGGTGAACTGGTTGATCGAGCCGCCATAGAGTTTTCGCGCGGCAATGAATTCGTCGCCGGGCATCAACAGTTGATGCAGCACGACCACCTGCGCGGCGTGCCCGGAGGCAACGGCCGTCGCCGCGGTGCCGCCTTCGAGAGCGGCGACGCGCTCTTCCAGCACCGCCGTGGTCGGATTGGTGATGCGGGTATAGATGTTGCCGAACGCCTGCAGCCCGAACAGAGAGGCAGCGTGATCGCTGTCATTGAAAACGAATGACGTGGTCTGATAGATCGGCGTCACCCGCGCGCCGGTGGTGGGATCGGGCTGCGCGCCGGCATGCACGGCGAGGGTGGCGAATCCCGGAAGACGATCGGTCATTCTGTAGGTCCTGTTTTCTTGGCTTATTTGAAATCGCGCGGCATGCTGATGGCGGAGGCGCCCGCCGTCAAGATGGCTGGACGTCTTGGAAACGGTCGTGCTTCGCTATGCCTCGTTCGCGGAACAATCGCTTCGCATTTGCATCACACTGGGTCGGTTTTGTTTTTCGCGGCGCGATCGGATGCGGCGGTCTCGCCACCGCCGACGCTCATGCGATTGAGCGACAGCCGCATGCCTTGCGTCGGTATCGGTGCGCGCTTCGAACTCAGGGTGCGCGAATTGACGCCCATCCACGAAATCTCCGACGACAGCCGGCCATATTCGATCTTGGGGCAGCGGTTCATCACCACCTTGAGGCCGGCGGCTTCCGCCTTGGCGGCCGCGGCATCGTCGCGCGCGCCGAGCTGCATCCAGATCACCTTCGGTAGCGGATCCAGCTTCAATGCCTCATCGACCACAGGCATGATGTGGCTCGAATTGCGGAAGATGTCGATCATGTCGACGGGACGGCCGATATCCGCAAGCGAGGCGACGAAGGGTTTGCCGAGCAGGCTCTTGCCGACATGGCCGGGATTGACCGGGATCATGTCGTAGCCGCGCTGGGCGAGATATTTGAAGGCGAAGTAACTCGGCCGTACATTGACCGGCGAGGCGCCCACCATTGCGATCGATTTCACGCCGTTGAGAATTTCGCGGATGTAGCTGTCGGGGTAGGCGTCGTGGTTCATTTGTTTCCCAGTTCGTCGTTCCGGGATGGTGCGTTAGCACCAGACCCGGAACCTCGAGATTCCGGGTTCGATGCTGCGCATCGCCCCGGAATGACGACGCTTTGCGTCGTCACTTATCCTGCCACTTCGGCTCGCGCTTCTCGATGAAGGCGCCGATGCCTTCCTCGGCGTCGCGGGCCATCATGTTCTCGGTCATCACCTCGGCCGCATAGCGGTAGGCGTCGGCGAGGCTCATTTCGGCCTGGCGGTAGAAGGCTTCCTTGCCGAGCTTTATCGTGTAGGCGGATTTCAGCGCGACCTTCTGCGCCAGCGCGATGGCGGCATCGCGCTCGGTGCCGGCGGCAACGACGCGGTTGACGAGGCCGAGCTCGCGCGCCCGCGTGGCGGAGATAGGCTCGCCGGTCAGCAGCATTTCCATCGCCTGCTTGCGCGTCACGTTGCGCGACAGCGCCACCATCGGCGTCGAGCAGAACAGTCCGATATCGACGCCCGGCGTGGCGAAGGTGGCGGCTTCCGAGGCCACCGCAAGATCGCAGCTCGCCACCAGCTGGCAACCGGCGGCGGTGGCGATCCCCTGGACCGCGGCGACGACCGGCTTCGGCAATTGCACGACCGCCTGCATCATCGCGCTGCAGGCCGTCATGATTTGCGCGAAATAGGCGCGCCCGCGATCGGTGTCGGTGCGGCGGGCGGTGAGTTCCTTCATGTCGTGGCCGGCGGAAAAGGCCGGGCCGTTGGCCGCGATCACCACCGCGCGCACGCTTTTGTCGTCGTGAATTTGCCTCAACGCCGCGTGCAGTTCGGCGATCAGGCCTTCCGACAGGCTGTTGCGGGCGTGGGAACGGTTGAGCGTGAGCACGGCGATGGTGCCCTGCATCTCCCGCAGCAGGATCGGCGATGGCGGCGACGGGGCTCGGGCGGTTTGGGCGGACATCGAAAATTTCCGTTAGGGCAGATACGTCACCTTATTGTAACAAGCCTCGCGAGGCGAGGGCAGGCAAAGCGACATGGCAATTGTGAAAATGAGTGTGGCTGAATTGGAGGAGTTCCTCCGTGTCGAATTTCCGCAGTCGTTCGGCAGCGGCGATACGTCGATCGAAAGCGCCGACGGTA
>JBAQER010000690.1:0-7652 GCA_049286845.1 Bradyrhizobium sp. | reverse complement strand
CGACATGCGCCAGTTTGGCGCCGAGCCCCATCCAGCCGGCAAACGACCAGTCGCCGAATTCGGTGCTCTCGGCCGGCGGCGACGGATCCGCCGTACGCCACAGCAGGCGCACGAACGTCAACACGATCACCAGCAATCCGGCGGTGATATGAATGTAAAGTCCCGCGTCCCGCGCCGGTCCCTTCGGCAACAGGTCGTCGGATACGCCGAGCACCCAAGCCAGGATCACCAGCACCACCACAAGCCAGTGCAGCGACTGTGCAACGGCGCCATAGCGCGTCGGTGAGTTGAAAATCTGCATGACCGTTCAATAGCCGGAGGCGACGGGAATACGGTTGATTTGGATCAACCTGATACGTGGCTAATGTGACGGAAGCACGCCCGGTGCCAATTTGCCGGCAGTATCCGCACCCGATTGGTTTGCCGGAAATGACCGGGCCTCGACAACCGCGCCGGAAAGGCGGCGATACAGATCGCGTCGCCGCGCAATCGGCCACCAGTCGTACAGGAAGATTTCGAGCGGACGCCAGTTCGCGACCCAGCCCAGGATCAGGAAACTCTCCTCGATCATGCGGCTGAGCGGCCTCTCGACAAACCCGCTTGCGAGGTGAGCGATCGCAAAGCACGCGATCAGCACGATCACGCCGATGCCGAGCGAACGACGGCCAATCCGGAACAATTCGGTCAGGTCGTGCTGCTGGACGGTCGACCTGTAGGAAAAATACCTGCGGAAGGCTTCGGCCAAATCCTGCGCCGCCTTGCGCTGAAGGTCGCTTTCCGGGAAATGGACGATGATTCTGATCGGCTGGTCGACCGGCAGTTCGCGCGCCCAGCCGACGATGAATTCCTCCGCCTCGCGGTCGAGGTCACGCTCCCGAAACGGAAACGGGTCCAGGGTATCGAAGAGCTGCGAGATCTCGTCGACACGCAGCTCGATCGCATCGTCTGTGTTTCCGGTTGTCATGGTCACCGCAACGTGAGACTGAGCCGACCGCGTGAGATCGACTTCAGGGCTTCCAGGGCAACAAGCACTACAATGCCTGCCCCCAGCGTCAAGGCGAGATCGTCGAGGTGCAAGGGTCCGAAACGGAACAGCGCGCTGACGGACGGGACAAGCAACGTCACGCCCAGCATCACGGGCACCACCAGCAGCACCCATGCCAGCGCGCCGTTCGGCCGCCGCAGCGCCGTGATCAGCGACGCGCTGAAGGACCGGTTGACAAAGATCAGGCTGACAATGGCCAGCACCAGCGAGAAGAACGTCAGCGCCCGCACTTCCGCTTCCGGCATGCCGCGACCGAGCGCAACCAGGTAGATGACGGCGACGAGCGCAAACGCGAGCGTTCCCTGCACCAGGCTCCAACCGATCAGGTTGGCCGAGAACAGCGGCTGCTCGGGCGGCCGCGGCGGACGGCGCATGACGTCGTCCTCTTCCGTTTCGGCCTCGAACACCAGCGAACATACGGGGTCGATGATCATCTCGAGAAACGCGATGTGGATCGGCCCGAATATGATCGGCAGGCCGAACAGCAGCGGCAGCAGCGCCAGTCCCGCGATCGGCACGTGCACGGCGAAGATGAACCCCATTGCCTTGAGGAGATTGTCGTAGATGCGGCGGCCGAGCCGGACCGCCCGCACGATCGAGCCGAAATCGTCGTCGAGCAGCACGATCGAAGACGCCTCGCGCGCCACGTCGGTGCCGCGGCCGCCCATCGCAATCCCGATATGCGCCGCCTTGAGCGACGGCGCGTCGTTGACGCCGTCTCCGGTCATGGCGACGATTTCGCCGTTGGCCTTGAGCGCTTCGACGATGCGCAGCTTCTGCTCGGGCATGATCCGCGCGAATACCGTTGCCGTCCGTACGCGCTGCGCCAGTGCTGCTTCACTGAGCGCTTCGAGCTCTTCTCCGGTCATGAGATCGTGAGTGTCCAGACCCGCCTGCCGGGCGATGGCCCTGGCCGTCGCCGGGTAGTCGCCGGTGATCATCACCACCCTGATGCCGGCGGACCGGCACTCGGCGACGGCGGCGGGCACGCTCTGCCGCAGCGGATCGGCAAGGCCGACCAGGCCTGCGAACTCGAATGCAAATTCATGCTGCGAATCCGGCCACATGGTCCCCACGAAGGAAGCGCGGGCGACAGCCAGCACCCGCAGGCCTTCGGCGGCCATGGCATCCACCGCGCGCTTCAGCGCGGCGAGCTCTGCGGCGCCGAGATGGCAAAGCTCGGCGATCGCTTCCGGTGCGCCCTTGGCCGCGACGACGAGCCGCAGGCTTTCACTGGATGGCTGCCAGATCCGTGACATCGCAAGCAGACCGGGGCGCAGTCCATAGGCATGGACGAGCTTCCATTCCCCGCCGTGCAAATGTTCGGTGCCGGCCAGCCGTTCGCGGCCAAGACTATGAAACGCCTTGTCCATCGGATCGAACGGGTCGCGGGCACTGGCAAGGATTCCGCATTCGGCCAGGGCATGGAAGCGCTCCGGCATGGTTGCGCCTGGTGTATCGCTCGGCCGGAAAGTCTCGTCGCCCCAGAGCCGTAGTTCGGCAATGGTCATCTGGTTCTCGGTCAGGGTCCCGGTCTTGTCCGTGCAAAGCACCGTCGCGGAGCCGAGGGTTTCGATGGCGGCGGCCCGCCGGGTCAGCACCCTCGCCTGCGAGATCCGCCACGCGCCCATCGCCATGAACACGGCGAGCACGACCGGAAATTCTTCCGGCAGCATCGACATGCCGAGCGCGATGCCCGCCAGCACCGCATCCAGCCAGCCGCCGCGCATGGTGCCATAGAGCAGCACGGCCAGAATGCTGACCGCAGCGCCGGCCATGGCGAAAATCCGTACCACGCGGCGGGTCTGCGCCTGCAGCCGCGGCGGCTCCGTTTCCAGCGTAGAGAGCGACTGACCGATCTTGCCGATCTCGCTGCGGATGCCGGTCGCCATCACTTCGCCCATTCCCGTCCCGCGCACCACGAGCGAGCCGGAGAACACGTAAGGAAGGTCATCGCCGCCGGGCCGCCGGCGATCCGAATGGACAGCGCCGGCACGCGTGGTCTTGCGCACCGGGACGGATTCCCCCGTCAGCAGCGATTCATCGGTCTGCAGGTCGCGACATTCGATGATCACGGCGTCGGCGGGCACCCGGTCGCCTTCGGCCAGCACGAGGACGTCGCCGCGCACGACTTCGCGGCCGGTGATCCTTTTGCGCACGCCGTCGCGGATGACCAGCGCGCGCGGACTGGTGAGGTCGCGCAGCGCCTCCAGCACGCGCTCGGTGCGGGTTTCCTGGATCACCGTGATCGCCACGGAAAACGTCGCAAAGACGGCAAGGATAATCGCTTCCTTCAGGTCGCCCAGCAGGAGATAGATCGCGCCGCCGCCGAGCAGCAGCGCCAGCATGGGCTCGCGCACCACCTCAAGCAGGATGCGCAGCGGCGTGCGCCGGTCCGGCCTCGGCAGCTCGTTATAGCCTTCGGTCTTCAGTCTGACCTGGGCATCCGCCTCGCTGAGGCCGGGAACCGGGGCGGGCAATGGCGTTTGGTCGGGCATTTCACCTGCTGGGTATTTACTGGGTATCTATTTGGACTTTGGGCGGGATCTGTACCGGGGATGCTACAGGAAGTTCGGAAGGGACCATGACCGAACTCCCGCCGGGTGACAGAAAATTTATCGGCTTCGTGCTCCCGGCATTTGATTCATCGCAGAAGGTGCCGCACATTTCCTGCGGAATGTCCCTTTTATACATTTCCTGCGACGGAACGAAGCAGCGGTCGTGGAGCATCGTTGAACCTTGCGCGGGAGCTGTTGCGTATCTGAGGGTTACGATAACCGCCAAGCGGAGCACCGTCATGCGCGCCTTCCTCGTGCTCGTCGCCTTCCTGATCGGCCTCGCCTTTCCTGCCCGCGCCGCAGACGATGTCGCGACCGCGCAAGGCGTGATCCGCTCCCAGGTCGAGGCGCTCGGCCGTGACGATGCGGCGGCGGCCTATTCCCATGCCGCGCCCGCGATTCGGGAAATCTTCCCGCAAGCCGACATCTTCATGGCCATGGTTCGCGGCAGCTATGCGCCGGTCTATCGCCACAGGAGCTTCGAGTTCGGCGAGGCGCGCGTCGCGGACGGCAGGATCGCCCAGCGTGTCCACATCGTCGACGGCGATGGTGTGGCCTGGGAGGCATTGTATACGCTGGAGCAGCAGCCCGACGGCAGCCTGAAGATCACCGGCTGCACGCTGCTGAAGGCCGGCCAGGCGGTGTGAGGCGCTTTCCGGCGCAGAACTTTTTTGAATTGCATTGGTTGAGAGTTCGGCGTTACTTGCCCGCCACAGCGCGTGTGCATGCTTATCCGGGAGAAGACTCAAATGAAAACAGTGCAGGCAATGCTCGCCGAGGCCGAAGCCGCGGTTCCGCGGATCAGTCCCGAGGAGGCCAAGGGACTGGTCGGCCGGCCCGATGTGTTGTTTCTCGACGTCCGCGAACCGGCCGAGGTCGCGGCATCGGGAAAGGTCCCGGGCGCCCTCGCCATCCCGCGCGGACTGGTGGAATTTCGCGCCGATCCGGCTTCCGCTTTGCACGATGCGGCATTCGACCGGGCCAAGACCGTGGTTGCCTACTGCGCGTCGGGCGGACGTTCGGCGCTGGTCCTCAAGACGCTGAAGGAAATGGGCTACCAAAACGTCCGCAACCTCGGCGGCTTCAAGGGCTGGCTCGATGCCGGCGGCGAGGTCGAAAAGGGGTAGTGGCGCGCCGCCCCTACGCCAGCGCCAGCCGCGAGCGCGCCCGGATCAAGAGCGCCACCACGATGGTGACGTTGACGGCGTTCCAGGCGACGCCGTTGAGGAACGCCGCAGCGTAGGAGCCGGTGGCGTCGAAGATAACGCCGGAGACCCAGCCGCCGCCGGACATGCCGACCACGGAAGCCATGATCACGATGCCGACGCGGGTCGCGGCCTCGCGCGCCGGCATCGATTCGCGCACGATGATGGCGTAGCTCGGCACGATGCCGCCCTGGAACAGGCCGAACATCGCCGAGATGACATAGAGCGAGGTGAGGCCGTCGAAGAACAGATAGAAGAACAGCGCAAAGCCCTGCGCCACCGATCCGATCAACAGGGTGCGGATGCCGCCGATCTTGTCGGCCAGGAATCCCGAGCCGATCCGGCTGACGACGCCGAACGCCATCATCAGCGACAGCATCTCGGCGCCGCGCGCCACGCCGTAGCCGAGATCGCCGCAATAGGCGACGATATGGACCTGCGGCATCGCCATCGCCACGCAGCAGGAAATGCTGGCGATGCACAACAGCGCCGTCAGCGTATTGGTCGAGAGTTGCAGATCGACCCGCGGCGGCGGCGCATTCGCGTGATCGTGCGCCACGGCGCCGCCGATCTGCGCACGCAGCACCAAGAGCACGACCGTCATCGCCACCGCGCAGAAGATGCCGAGGGCAATATGGGTGGTGCGCCAGCCGTAGGTCTGCATGCCCCAATTGACCAGCGGCGGCCAGATCGTGCCGCCGATATAATTGCCGCTGGCGACGATGGTCACCGCCAGCCCGCGATAGCGCTCGAACCAGTGCGAGGCTTCCGCCATCAGCGGGCCGAACGTCGCCGAGGTGCCGAGCCCGATCAGGACGTGCACCGCGATGAATTGCCACAGCGTGCTCGAAAGGCCGGCGAGCACATAGGCTGTTCCAAGGAAGCCGATGCTGAGCGCCATCGCTGCCACGATGCCGAAGCGGTCGGTGATCCGCCCCGTCGCGACGCCGCCGAGGCCGAAGCCGAGCATGGTGAGGGTAAAGGCCAGCGACACCGCGCCGCGGGTGGCCGCGAATTCGGTCTGCACCACCGGCAGCACCACCACAACCGACCACATGCCGACGCTGCCGATCGAGCCGATCAGCACGGCAAGCGCGAGCCTCGCCCAGGCCTGACCGGAGTCGGGGGTGAAGCGGTGCGAATCTCTGCGGCTGGAGGGAGCGTGCACGGGCCGCAACTTCGTCGCCCCCCGCAACGGGGTCAAGCCACATGGCGCGATATTGGGCATGCAGATGCGGTGCAACAGGGGCAGATCACGTCATTCCGGGATGGTCCGAAGGACCAGACCCGGAATCTCGCGATATCGGACAGGATTCCGGGTTCGCCGCTGGCGCGGCGTCCCGGAATGACGAGATGGGCGCTCGTTAACCCTTTCCTAACCATAAACCGGGCAAAAATTGCCCAGTGAAGTCGAGTGTCGTCAGCCGCGTAAGACGGGAGCCCCCGTGGACGCCAGTGCGGTGCCTCACTTTCGAAACGGTGGCCCTTCGGCCGCCGCGCAGACGTTTGGCGCCCGGGACCGGCATTCGCGGGGGGAAGCAGCTACGATGGTCGATGTCACGGCGGGTCACGACGCGGGCGCAACGGGCGGATTTCCCAGTTTTGGCGAGATGGGCCGGATCCTGAAGCGCGGCGATCTCGGCCTGGCATTCGGCATCCTCACCATTCTGGTGGTGCTGATCCTGCCGCTGCCCTCGGTGGTGCTCGATCTGCTTCTCGCGATCTCGATCACGCTGTCGATCCTGATCCTGATGACGTCGCTGTTCATCCAGGCGCCGCTGGAATTCTCGTCGTTTCCGACCATCCTCCTGATCTCGACCATGCTGCGGCTGTCGCTCAATCTGGCTTCGACCCGGCTGATCCTGTCGAAGGGGCATGAGGGCACCGCCGCCGCCGGCCACGTCATCGAAGCCTTCGGCAATTTCGTGATGGGCGGCAATTTCGTCATCGGAATTATCGTCTTCGCGATTCTGGTGATCGTGAATTTCGTCGTCATCACCAAGGGTTCCGGCCGCATCGCGGAAGTCGCGGCCCGCTTCCACCTCGACGCCATGCCGGGCAAGCAGATGGCGATCGACGCCGACCTCGGCGCCGGTCTGATCGACGAGAGAACCGCCAAGGAGCGCCGCAAGGCGCTGGAGGACGAAAGCGGCTTCTTCGGCGCCATGGACGGCGCCTCGAAGTTCGTGCGCGGCGACGCGGTCGCGGGCCTCCTGGTCGTGTTCATCAACGTCATCGGCGGCATCATCATCGGCGTCGCCCAGCAGGGCATGGGCTTCGGCGATGCCGCGCGCACCTACACGCTGCTGACCGTCGGCGACGGCCTGGTGACGCAGATCCCGGCGCTGATCGTCTCCACCGCGGCGGGCCTGCTGGTCTCGAAGGCCGGCGTCACCGGCGCCGCCGACAAGGCGCTGATGAAGCAACTGTCCGGCTATCCGCAGGCGATGGGCATGTCGGCCGGCGTCATGCTGGTGCTGGCGATGCTGCCGGGCATTCCGATGATCCCCTTCCTCGCATTGGGCGGCGGCGCCGCCTTCCTGGCGCTGTCCGCACGCAAGAAGAGACATGCCGCCGCGGCAGCCGAGGCCGTCGCGACCGCCGCTCCGGACGCCGCCGCCGCCGCGGCCGCGGCGGAAGAGCCGATCTCGACAGCGCTGAAGATCGACGATCTCAAGATCGAACTCGGCTACGCGCTGCTTCCGCTGGTCAACGGACCCGACGGCACCGACCGCCTGACCGAACAGATCAAGGCGCTGCGCCGTTCGCTCGCGGTCGAAATGGGGTTCGTGATGCCGGCGGTGCGTATTCTCGACAACGTGCAGCTGGAAGCCAACACCTACG
>JBAQER010000689.1:0-4800 GCA_049286845.1 Bradyrhizobium sp. | reverse complement strand
GGGTGTTCCGTTTCGGGCTTCGGCTCGTTCGGGACGAACAGGTTGCGGAGGACCTCATCAGCGAGGTGTTCCTCGATGTGTGGCGTCAGGCCGGCAAGTTCGAAGGCCGATCCGCCGTTTCCACCTGGCTGCTGGCAATTACGCGATTCAAGGCCCTGTCTGCGCTGCGGCGCAGGAAGGACGGTGAACTGGATGACGAGGCCGCCAACGCGATCGAGGATACGTCCGATGATCCGGAAGTGGCGGTGCAGAAGAAGGATACCAGTGACGCATTGCGCAAGTGCCTCACCGCACTTTCGTCGGAGCATCGGGAGATCGTCGATCTCGTCTACTACCACGAGAAATCCGTGGAAGAGGTCGCTGAAATCGTCGGGATACCCGAGAACACCGTGAAGACGCGCTTGTTTTATGCGCGCAAGAAATTGGCCGATTTGCTGAAGGCAGCCGGCATAGAACGAGGTTGGCCATGATGGCATTGAGCAGGCAAATGCTGGATCAAGAGCCCAGCGAGATCGAGATGCTGTTGCCATGGCATGCGGCCGGCACCCTGAACGTGCGCGATTCCCGCCGCGTCGATGAAGCGCTCGCGCGCGACCCCGCGCTCGCCCGGCAATATGCCGCGATCCGGGAAGAATACGCTGAAACCATTTCCCTCAACGAGAGCCTCGGCGCGCCGTCCGCGCGTGCCATGCAGAAATTGTTCGCCGCGATCGACGGCGAGCCGGCGCGCACCCCGACGGTGTCGCTCAATATTTCGGCGCGGATCGCGGAATTCTTCGCGAGCCTGTCGCCGCGGACACTGGCCTGGTCGACGAGCCTGGGCGCGCTGGCGCTGCTGCTGCAGGCCGGCGTGATCGGCGCCGTGCTGGTGAAGAACCAGACCTCCTCGTTCCAGACGGCGTCGTTGAGCACCAACACGCCTGTCACTCGCGATCTGGCGGCGCCGGCGCCGTCGCCGCCGCGCGCGCTGGTGCGGTTTGCGCCCGACGCGCGTATCGCCGACATCACCGCGCTGCTCGACAGCTATCAGGCCTCGATCATCGACGGCGCCAAGGGCGGCCTGTTCCGGCTGCAATTCGGCAACAGTGCGATGGGCAAGGATGAAGCTGCTGCGCTGTTGAGCCGGTTGCAGCGTGAGAAGATTGTCAGTCTCGCGGTGGCTGCGCCGTAGGCGGCGGTATCCGCGATACTGCGTAAACCCGAGGCCTCATGTTCCACGATCGTGCGAATTGGCTGATGAAGGTGCGGCGTGCAGCGTTGGTGCTGAGCGCCGCCGCGTTGTCGTTTGCGTACCCTGATATCGCGGCGGTCCACGCGCAAAGCGTCATGCGCGCGCCCAACCTCAATATTCAGCCGCGGATACCATCGGTCAATCCGACGGTGACGCCGCGGATCAATCCTAACGTCGCGGGCAGGGCGGTGACAGGAGTTGACCGAGGGCGACCCGACGTCACGATGAGGGCGACGCCGCGCATCGGGGTGACATCGACGCTTCCCAATGCGCGCTATTCGCCGAATCTTTCATCGGCCTGCAGCTACGCCTACCGCGCCAGCAGCGGCGAATGTCAGGACAAGCCGGTCTCGTCGTCCGATGGCGGCGGTGCCGGCAAATTCACCAAGAACGGCAAGAACGGCGGCGCGAGCCGCAACACACCTCTGGCAGCGCTCAACCCGAGCACGATCCCGGGCGAATTCGTGGCCGAGATCGACGGCTCGCTGTCTGACGCGCAGGCCGATGCGCTGGCGCGGCGGTACGGCCTGGTGCGCGTCGAATCGCAGAATTTTCCGCTGATAGGCGCGACCATCGGCCTGTTCCGCATCACCGACCGCCGCCCGGTGGAAACGGTACGCCGCGCCTTCGCGGGCGCCGCCGGCGTTCGCTCGGTGCAGCTGAATTTCCGTTTTCTGCTGCAGGACCAGAAGACGATACCGACCGGGGGCGATCCGGCGCAATACGCGCTGGCAAAACTTCGATTGCCGCAGGCCCATGCGCTGGCCAGCGGCGCCAATGTCACCATCGCCGTGATCGATTCCGGAATCGACGAAAGACACCCGGAACTCCTGAACGCGGTTGCGGATAATTTCGACGCGCTCGGCAGCAAGGAAGGCCCGCATGTCCACGGCACCGGTATCGCCGGCGCGATCGTGTCGCATGCGCGGCTGATGGGAAGCGCCCCGCAGGCTAGGATTTTGGGCATCCGCGCCTTCGGCGTCGCGCAGAATGGCGCCGAAAGCACGACCTTCGTGATCCTGAAGGCGCTCAACTACGCCGCCCTGCACGGGGCGCAGATCATCAATATGAGCTTCGCCGGCCCAAAGGATCCGTTGATCGAGCGCGGTATCAACGCCACGGCCGCCAGAGACATCGTGATGGTCGCGGCCTCCGGCAACGCCGGGCCGAAATCGCCGCCGCTGTTTCCGGCTGCCAACGGCAATGTAATTGCGGTCAGCGCCACCGACGCCCAGGACAAACTATTTGCGGCATCGAACCGCGGCCGCCACATCGCGGTCGCCGCACCCGGCGTCGATATCTTCCTGCCGGCGCCGGACGAAAAATACCAGATGACCTCCGGCACCTCGTTTTCCGCCGCCTATGTCAGCGGCCTTGTGGCCCTGATGCTGGAGCGCAATCCTGCGTTGAAGCCGGGCGAAGTGCGCGCCATCCTGATCAGGACTGCCCGGGATCTCGGCAGTCCCGGCCGCGACGATCAATTTGGCGCCGGCGAAGCCGACGCCTTTGCCGCGGTCTCGGCTGCCGGCGCCGCACCGGCGGTTCCGGTCGCAGCAGTTTCGGCCCCGCCTGCGACAGAGAAAGTTTCAGACCGGCAGGAGGTTCCCGCGACGCGGGCGCTGAACGAGCCGGCAGCCGCCATGGCATCGGAAAAATCGGCCGTCGGCGAGCCCAATCGCCCTGCCGCGCAATAGATTTCCCGGCCAAGAACCCCGGCAAAAAAGTCAAAAAAATCGCGTGGCGGTTTGAACGTCCGGCGACCCTGCTGCGACCTATATATGTGGGAGCGGTTACCCCTCCCCATCGAGGCTATATTCGGCGCGAGCGCCCATCCACCCCAAGCGCCCATATGGCTTGACCCGTCCGGTTGTCCCCCCGGACGGGTCTTTCGTTTCTGAGCCTTTTTGCGGGCTCTATCCGGGAAACTTTCAGCCCAGTGAAATCAGTGGATAGATGCGGGTGCTCCCGTGGGAACAGAACCGGCAGCCCGGCTATGCCCGTATGTGTCTTGACTGTGGATAGAGCGGAAAACCCCGCACTAGTACGGCTTTCTGCAGCTGCCTGCGGCCAAATGAGGTCTCTCGCTAGACTTCCTTAAGGTTTTCCACAAAATATCGCAGTCACGTTTGACTGATTCGGTTTCGTTGCGTCCGCGTCCGTTTTTCTCCTTACGGGCTGGCTCATGACACATCGAGTGGACGTGGCACATGACCGCGACATCGTCGCGCGCTGGTGCAATCTCGCCGAACAGCGGCTGGAATACCTGACCGAGCTGTTCGAGACCGGCCGCTGGCGGCGCTATCACAGCGAACTCGCATTCCTCGAAAATATCCAAGAGGCCAAGACAGCGGTCGAAACCTGGCGCGGCCTGTCGATGCGCGAGGCATCATTCGACAATTCCGCCATCGACATGTCCTGGCTCGGCCGCAGCAAGGCGCCGCAGCCGCGCCGCGAGACCGTGCGTGACCAGGCTGCTTCGCCGCAGCCGGTGAAGATCCTGGACGAGCCGTTGCCGTCCAGTGTTCCGGCTCTCGTGGCAAGCGATCTGGTTGGTGCCGACGACGCGCCATCCGTGGCGGTGATGGAACATATCCCGGAGCCGACGCTGGATATCGCCGCGATCGAGCAGCGCTATCCGTTGCTCCGCAACGCGCTGTAGGGCGCCGTACGGGTAAGCCCACTATTCCGTCTTGGTCGTCTCCTGCAGATCGGGGCGCGCTGCAACCGCAGCGCCGCTGCCAAATATGCTGGAGAGCTTGCGCGTGCGCCCGGTGTCGATGCTGACATAGGCGGTCATGCCGGCGCGCAGCGGCGGCTCGCCCGGCCGCTCCGTCAGCCGCAGCCGCACCGGCAGGCGCTGCACTACCTTCACCCAGTTGCCCGAGGCATTCTGCGCCGGCAGGATCGCGAACTCGGCGCCGGTCGCCGGACTGATGCTTTCCACTTCGGCATCCCACGTGATGTCGGGGTGCATGTCGAGGATGACCTTTGCCTTCTGTCCGACTGCCACGTGGGTCAGGTCGGTTTCCTTGAAGTTGGCTTCGAGCCAGGGCCGACGGTCGGTGACGAGCGCGAACAGCGGCGTCTGCGCCTTGACCTGCTCGCCGAGCTGAAGCCTGAAATTGACGACCACGCCGGCGCGCGGAGCCTTGATCTCCGTATAGGCGAGATCCAGGGCCGCGCGATCGCGCAGCGCCTGCTTTTCGCGGACCGCCGCATATTGGTCGGTCGGCCTGTCCGGCTTTCCGCCGAGTGCGGCTTCCACACGTGCGATGCGCAGCTGCAGCACCGCGAGGCGGTCCTGCCCCTCCTGTTCTTCACTGTTGGCCTGCTCGACCCTGGCCGTCGAAGTGACGCCGCGGCCGGACAGATCGCGATGACGTTGGGCCTGGGTCTGAAGATACGACAATTTGTTCTCGGCCTCGGTGGCCTCGGCCCGAATCTCGCGCAGGCTCACCTTGAGTTGCTCGACGGCGGCGCGCGCGGAATCGATCTCGGCTTCGGCCTTCGCCAGGGCGAGCTGGTAGGCCGCGGGATCGAGACGCAACAGCACATCGCCTGCTGCGACG
>JBAQER010000688.1:0-11990 GCA_049286845.1 Bradyrhizobium sp. | reverse complement strand
GCCCTCGGCGGACAGTGTTTCTCAACCCGTGCGCGGGCGCAACGCGATAGCGAAAGTTATCCCGGATTCTAGATGCCTGATCTTGCCTGTGTGCGTCGGCACCAATGCTTTCCCGACTCGAACGGTGTCAGTCGGTCAACCGGCGCAGTGTCGCGTGAAAACTGATGCTCCTCGCGCCCACCAGCGAGGTGCCGAACACTTCGGAAGTGTCGTCGCGCCAGGTTCCGGAAAAACCGGTGGTAACCTCGCGGCCGCCAAAGACCGGCCGCGCGGTGGGGTCGCGATAGGGTGTGTGCTGGTTGGTGACGAGATCGCCCTTCCAGGTGCCGTCCTTGACCGTGTAGGAGCCTACCGACCAGAAATAGGGATCGCCGCCATAGATCCGGCCGTCGCGAAGCACGATCACCCCGCTGGCCCGCCCCTTGACGCCGTCGCCCATCTGGATGTGAACCGAGTAGAGCCCGTTCTTCATGTTGGCGTGTCCGGCCGGCCTCCGCCGACTATAGCAGGATTTGGATCATCGCCGTTCGGGTCCAATGGCGCGAAACAACGCGCGCTATAGAGGAGCCTCACCAGGCCTCGAAACGAAGTCCTGCGGCGCCCTTGGCGGCGATGCCGCGGACGTCCCAGCTGGCAGAGCCGTTCAGGGAGCGGCAGTGGATGCGGATCATCGTGCCGCGGTCGTCCTTGCCGGCGTCATCGACCACGCCGACCCTGGGGCAGTTGAGGCCCTCGGCGGCGATCTGTTCGGCGAGCTTCTGTTTCTCCTTTCGACTGGGTTGGGTGTGGAGCGGGGACTGAGCGGTCACAGGACTGCACACGAGCGCGGCGCAAACCGCGAATATGAATCGAACGCGAAGAGCTGAGCGGGGCATCTGTTCCAACGATCGGGTTCTTTGGGGCGCGTACGCGCTTCATCCAGTATGGACATTTCCCGAGGGCAGGGCCAGTTCACACTCAATCTGGTAATAGCCCGGCCCGGGAATGAACCTCGCGGAAACTTCTTGTTAATGATTTCCCTTGAAGGGAAATTTGCCTCTTTCGTTGACGACCGAAGCCGCAAAACACTTTGCAGATCAGCATTTTTTCAAGCCACAAGTCACCCAATGACCATGTCACGCCTATATGCAGCGCTGATCGCTTCGGCCGTTACGGGAATCGCGCTTCCGACCGCGGCGTCTGCGCAATGCCAGGGCTGTTATGTGCCGCCGCCGCAGCCCTGCGCCACCTGCTATCAGCGCCAGGTCGTGCCGCCGCAGTACCGCACCGTCGAGGAGACCGTGATGGTGTCGCCCGGCGCCGTCATCGCGCATCGCACCCCCGGCGCAGTACCGGACCGTCATGGTGCCGCAGACCGTGATGGTCGCGCCCGCGCGCGAATATTACGTGGCGACGCCGCCGCGCTGCTTCTCCTGCGGTTACTGACGTCAACCGAAATCGCCCGCGAGGTTTGATCACAAGCGAGAGGCCCCGGAGCGATCCGGCGCTTTGTCATTGGTGGCGCAAGGCTTCGCCTTGGCGAATTTCGTTCGGCCCAGTCGTAATCAGCGTTTGACGACGCGCTTGCTCTTCCGTGTCGCGGGCGGCTGCGGAACCGCGAAGATCCCGAATTCCTCGGTCAGTACCGTCGCCAGCCAGGACTGGTATTCGCTATAGCGGCTGTTGTCCCGCGAGATCACGCCGAGTTCCGGCGTTTCCCCGGGCTGCAATTTGCGCAGCACGATCGGGGCGGCAACGGGAATGTAGATCGAGCCCTTGGGGTTGCTGAGCGTCGAGATGATGCCGCGCATCATGTCTTCGGAATCCGGCAGCGACAGCAGGATGGTCCGCACGTTGCCCGCGCTCGAACTCACGAGATTCATGAACGAGGTGCCGAACGGAATATAGACCGTGCCCTGCTGCCGGTACTTGCCGTCGAAGCGCGATTTCTCCTCGAAGACGAGGCAATTCTGCTCGTCGTTCCAGGCGATCGTAATCAGATAGGCATTGAAGTTGGCGGGGTTGGCGAACATCGGGCGAACGCAGAGATAGTCGCCTTGCAGATATTCGACGGCATCGAAGACATATCCGCCGACCGATTTGGCAGCGGTGTCCTTGACCGCGGAGGGCCTTTGAAAGCTGGTTTTCAGAATGCCCTCGACCTTGTTCAGGGTGCGCTCGGTGAAATCGCCCTGGAATAGCTTCTCGATCGATGATTTCGACAGGTGTTCGCGGATGAGGTCCTTCCGCGCCAGACCGTTGGCGTCCAGGTAGCGCTGGATGGCATTGGCAATGGCCTTCTTGTCCGGCTTCGAGCCAAGCCCGGTCTCGTGCTTCATGTCCTGCCCCAGAATTCAGCAAAATCTAGCACGAACTTGCAGAGTTTGGCCAAGACGCCGCCGCCACCCTCCGTTTTTTACAAGTTCACCCCGCGTTCATCCGAACAATGCGGTGAAGCGACATTCTTGAAGGTCGCGGGGGGCGACATGGTTAATTTATGATCGCGGCGTCGCAGCTGGAGAGGGGGAGGTTCGGCCTTCTCATCTCATTTCCCGGTCCTGCCATGTCCGCGATCCCTTCACCGATGTCCAGGCGAACGCCAGAGCGGAGCGGGCTGAGCTCGTTGCGGTCCGGAATATTTGAAAGCGTCGACCAAGCGAACGGCGGGATTGAAAACGAAGGCGCAACTGGCGATCCCAGCAGGATTCGAACCTGCAACCCACGGAGTAGAAATCCGTTACTCTATCCAGTTGAGCTATGGGACCGTCGGGGTATCAATAGCACTGCCAATATGAAAAATCCGCTGCCTGGCCAAGTCCTTTCCGAACCCTTTTCCGCTTCCAGGCGACATAGCCAAACGGCGGGCCGACGCGCTGGCCCGCCCTCAACGCAATGCCGGGCCGCAGCCGGCTCCCGGCTGCCGCCCAGAGGCTCGCTTCGCCCAATGCTGTATGCGGCTTTTTCGCTGATCCCTTTCGCGGCCATCAGTCCGTCACCTTTTCGCGCACTTCTGTTCGTTACGCGGCGTGTCCGCGGCCCAAGGAGCTCCATCATGATTGGTTTGGTTCGCGCCGCAGCCCTTTGCGCAACGCTGGTGCTTGGCCTGGTCACCGCGCAGGCGGCGGATAAGGCCTTCAAACGCGACGATCTGGCCGATTCGGCGGTCAAGCTGGAGGCCCAGATCAAGAGCGAAGCCGGAGCCGTGGCCAAGACCAACGCCACCCTGAAAACCGATGCCGACGCCGCCTTCAAGCGCAGCGATTTCCGCACCGGGCTGCAGATTCTCGGGCAAATCGCCGCCACGACCCCGGAGGACAGCGCCAACTGGCTGAAGTTGGCCCGGACCATTTTCCAGATCCGCTCCGCCAGCAGCAACGAACAGACCTTCCTGCTGGAGCGCGCCTCGACCGCGGCCTATATCGCCTACCAGCGCGCCGGCAACGCCGGGGAAGAGGCCGACGCGCTGGCCGTGCTCGGCCGCGCGATGTCCGAACGCAAGCTGTGGCGCCCGGCGCTGGATAGCCTGCGGCTGTCGCTCGACCTGCGCGAAGTCGCCGAGGTGCGCGGCCAATACGAGAAAATGCGCGACCAGCACGGCTTCCGGCTGCTTGATTACACCGTGGATTCCGACGCGGCCTCGCCGCGCGCCTGTTTCCAGTTCTCCGAAGAACTCGCCAAGCGCGTCGATTTCGCGCCGTTCCTGACCCTGGCAGGCAACGACAAGCCAGCATTGTCGGCGGAAGGCAAGCAGTTGTGCGTCGACGGCCTCAAGCACGGCGAGCGCTACAACGTCAATCTGCGCGCCGGGCTGCCGTCCACGGTCAAGGAATCCCTGCCGAAATCGGCTGAGTTCAACATCTATGTGCGCGACCGCAAGCCGTTCGTGCGCTTCACCGGACGGGCCTATGTGCTGCCGCGCACCGGCCAGCGCGGCATTCCCGTGGTCAGCGTCAATACGCCTGCGGTGTCGGTCAATGTGTTCCGGATCGGCGACCGCAACCTGATCAACACCGTGATTGGCGCCGATTTCCAGCGGGCGCTCAGCAAATACGAACTTTCCGACCTCGGCGACGAGCGCGGTGTCAAGGTCTGGTCCGGGGAACTCGCCACCGCGACCACGCTCAATCAGGACGTCACGACAGCGTTCCCGGTCGATCAGGCCCTGGGTGACCTGCAGCCGGGCGTCTATGTCATGACGGCCGAAGCCAAAGGCCCAGGCAGCGACAGCGACGGTTCGCTGGCGACACAGTGGTTCATCGTTTCCGACCTCGGCCTGACCGCGTTCTCCGGCAATGACGGCATCCGCGTCTTCGTCAATTCGCTGGCCTCGACCGAGCCGGTCGGCAAAGCCGAGGTGCGGCTGGTGGCGCGCAACAACGAGATCCTCGCCACCCGCAAGACCGACGAGAGCGGCCACGTGCTCTTCGAGGCCGGGCTGGCGCGCGGCGAGGGCGGCCTGTCGCCGGCGATGCTGACGGTATCGGGCGAGAAGACCGACTATGCTTTCCTCAGCCTCAAATCCAACGCCTTCGATCTGTCCGACCGCGGCGTTTCAGGCCGGGCGGTACCCGCAGGCGCCGACGCCTTCGTCTACGCCGAGCGCGGCGTCTATCGCTCCAACGAGACGGTCTATCTCACCGCGCTGGTCCGCGATGGCCAGGGCAATGCCGTCACGAGCGGCCCGCTGACGCTGGTGATCGAGCGCCCCGACGGCGTCGAATACCGCCGCGCTGTTTTGCCGGACCAGGGCGCGGGTGGCCGGTCCTTGGCCGTGCCGCTCAATTCCGCGGTCCCGACCGGGACCTGGCGGGCGCGCGCCTTTACCGATCCCAAAGGCGCTTCCGTGGGCGAAACCAGCTTCTTGGTCGAAGATTATATCCCCGAACGGATCGAATTCGAGCTGACCGGCAAGGAGAAGCAGATCAAGGCTGAAGTTCCAGTGGAACTTAAGGTGGCCGGTCGTTTCCTGTATGGCGCGCCGGCTTCCGGCTTGCAGCTGGAAGGCGACATGCTGGTCGCGCCGGCAGCCTCGGGACGTCCCGGTTACCCCGGCTATCAGTTCGGCGTCGCCGACGAGGAGACCTCCAGCAACGAGCGCACGCCGATCGAAAACCTGCCAGAGGCCGACGCCAATGGCATCGCAACCTTCCCGGTCAGCCTGGCCAAGCCGCCGTCGTCAACCCGTCCGCAGGAGGCGCAGATCTTCATCCGGATGACGGAGGCCGGCGGCCGCGCCGTCGAGCGCAAGCTGGTGCTGCCGGTGCAGCCCGCCACCGCCCTGATCGGGGTCAAGCCATTGTTCGGTGACAAGAGCGTCGCCGAGGGCGACAAGGCCGAGTTCGACGTGGTGTTCGTCGCGCCTGACGGCAAGCAGCTTGCCCACGGTGGCCTGCGCTACGAACTCCTGAAGATCGAATCCCGCTATCAATGGTACCGGCAGAACTCCTCCTGGGAATACGAGCCGGTCAAATCGACTAGCCGTGTCGCCGACGGCGACCTCAACCTTTTGGCCGACAAGCCCTCGCGCGTGACGCTGCTGCCGCAGCCCGGCCGCTACCGCCTCGACGTCAAGTCGACTGAGGCCGATGGGCCGATCACGTCGGTGCAGTTCGATGTTGGCTGGTATTCCGATGGCAGCGCCGATACGCCGGACCTGCTGGAAACCTCCATCGACAAGCCGGAATACCAGTCCGGCGACACCATGGTGGTGTCGGTCAACGCGCGCTCGGCCGGCAAGCTGACCATCCATGTGCTGGGCGACCGGCTGCTGACCACGCAAACCACCGACGTCAAACAAGGAACCGCGCAGGTCAGGATTCCCGTCGGCAAGGACTGGGGCACCGGCGCTTATGTGGTGGCGACCCTGCGCCGCCCGCTCGATGCCGCCGCACTGCGGATGCCCGGTCGCGCCATCGGCCTGAAATGGTTCGGCATCGACAAGAAGACCCGCACGCTCGCCGTCAACCTCTCGCCGCCGGCCTTGGTGCGGCCCGGAACGGCGCTGAAGATTCCGGTCAATCTCGGCGGACTCAGTCCCGGCGAGGACGCCAAGATCGTGGTCGCCGCCGTCGATGTCGGCATTCTCAATCTGACCAACTACAAACCGCCGGCGCCCGACGATTACTATCTCGGCCAGCGCCGGATGACGTCGGAAATCCGCGACCTCTACGGGCAGTTGATCGACGGCATGCAGGGCACCCGCGGCCAGATCAGGACCGGCGGCGACTCCGCCGGCGCCGAGCTGCAGGGAAGCCCGCCGACGCAAAAGCCGCTGGCGCTGTATTCCGGGATTGTCACGGTCGCCGCCGACGGCACGGCCCAGATCAGCTTCGACATCCCGGAATTCGCCGGCACCGCGCGGGTGATGGCGGTCGCGTGGACATCGACAAAACTCGGCCGCGCCACGACGGACGTCACGATCCGCGATCCCGTGGTGCTGACGGCAACATTGCCGCGCTTTCTGCTCAACGGCGACAAGGGCACCATGAGCTTCGACCTCGACAACGTCGAGGGCGCGGCGGGCGACTACGCCATCAGCGTCAAGACCACAGGTCCGGTGAAAGTCACAGACAATCCTGCCACCACCGTAGAACTCGCCGCCAAGCAGCGAACGTCGATGTCGCTGGCGCTCGATGCCGGCGGCGCCGGAACCGCAAATATCGACGTCGATATCAAGGGACCGAACGGGCTGACGCTGGCGCGGCACTACGCGCTCGACGTCAAGGCGGCGACGCAGATACTGGCGCGCCGCTCGATCCGCACGCTGGCCAAGGGCGAGAGCCTGACGCTGACGTCAGACATGTTCTCGGATCTGGTGCAGGGCACCGGCGGCGTGTCGCTGTCGGTCAGCCTGTCCACCGCGCTCGACGCCGCGACCATCCTGAAGGCGCTCGATCGCTATCCGCATGGCTGTTCGGAACAGATCACCAGCCGCGCGATGCCGCTGCTCTACGTCAACGATCTGGCGGCGGGCGCGCATCTGGCGATGGATACCGCGGTCGACCAGCTCATTCGGGATGCGGTCGACCGGCTGTTGGCGCGGCAGGGTTCGAACGGGTCGTTCGGGCTGTGGTCGGCCGGCGGCGACGACGCCTGGCTCGACGCCTATGTGACGGACTTCCTGACCCGCGCCCGTGAAAAGGGATTTGTGGTGCCGGATGTGTCGTTCAAGAGCGCGCTGGATCGTATCCGCAACTCCGTCGTCAACGCCAACGAGCCTGAAAAGGACGGCGGCCGCGATCTGGCCTACGGCCTCTACGTGCTCGCCCGCAACGGCGCGGCGCCGATCGGCGACCTGCGCTATCTCGCCGATACCAAGCTCGGTAATCTCGCCACCCCGATTGCAAAGTCGCAACTGGCGGCGGCGCTGGCGCTGGTCGGCGACAAGGGCAGGGCGGAGCGGGTCTATGCGGCTGCACTCGAAAGCCTCGCGCCGAAGCCGGTGATCGAGTTCGGCCGGGTCGACTACGGCAGCGCCTTGCGCGATGCGGCGGCGCTGGTTTCGCTCGCGAGCGAAGGCAATGCGCCGAAGGCGACGCTGACGCAGGCGGTCGCCCGGGTCGAGACCGCGCGCGGGCTGACGCCTTACACGTCCACGCAGGAGAATGCCTGGCTGGTGCTGGCCTCGCGTGCTCTGGCCAAGGAAACGATGGCGCTCGACATCAACGGCGCTGCGGCCAGGACCGCGGTCTATCGCAGCTACAAGGCGGCCGAAATGGCCGGCCAGCCGATCAAGATCACAAACACCGGCGATACGCCGGTGCAGGCGGTGGTTTCGGTCTCCGGCTCGCCAATCACACCGGAGCCGGCGGCGTCGAACGGCTTCAAGATCGAGCGCAATTACTTCACGCTCGACGGCAAGCCGGCCGATGTCTCGAAGGCCAAGCAGAACGATCGCTTCGCTGTGGTGTTGAAGATCACCGAGGCCAAGCCGGAATACGGTCACATCATGGTGGCGGATTATCTGCCGGCCGGCTTCGAGATCGACAATCCGCATCTGGTGTCGTCAGGCGACACCGGCACGCTGGACTGGATCGAGGACGGCGAGGAGCCGGAAAATACCGAGTTCCGCGACGACCGCTTCACCGCAGCCATCGATCGCGCCAGCGACGATAAAGCGGTGTTCACGGTGGCTTATGTGGTGCGCGCGGTATCGCCCGGCAAATACGTGCTGCCGCAGGCCTATGTCGAGGACATGTACAATCCCTCGCGCTATGGCCGCACCGGCACCGGCGCGATCGAGGTGCGTCCGGCAAAATGAGCGGAGAGACGCCGATAGTGCCGACGGCGCGACGCTGGCGGCGGATCAAGCTGATCGCGGCGGCGTCGGCTGCGGTTTGCCTGATCCTCACCGGCGCCTTCGCGGCTTGGGTCGTCTCGCTCGGCCCCTTGCCGCTGGAGCAGGCCCGGCAGATCTCGGCGACGGTGGTCGACCGCAACGGCAAGCTCTTACGCGCCTATGCCATGGCGGACGGTCGCTGGCGGCTGTCGGTTGACGCGCGAACCAGCGTCGATCCGTCCTATCTCAAGCTGCTGCTGGCTTATGAAGACCGGCGTTTCTATTCGCACCACGGCGTCGACCCGCAGGCATTGGGCCGCGCCGCGCTGCAACTGGTCACCCACGGTCGCATCGTCTCCGGCGGATCGACCATCACGATGCAGCTGGCGCGGCTGATGGAGCCGCGCCGCGAGCGCTCGGTCCATGCCAAGCTGCGCCAGATGGTTCGCGCGGTTCAGATCGAGCGGCAACTGACCAAAGACCAGATCCTCGATCTCTATCTGGCGCTGGCGCCGTTCGGCGGCAATCTCGAGGGCGTCCGCGCCGCCTCGATCGCCTATTTCGGCAAGGAGCCCAAGCGGCTGTCGCTGGCGGAATCGGCGCTGCTGGTGGCGCTGCCGCAATCGCCGGAAACGCGCCGTCTCGATCGTCACCCCGACGTCGCGCGCATCGCCCGCGACCGTGTGCTCGACCGCATGGTCGAAGACGGCCGCCTGCCGGCGGAGGACGCGGCTCAGGCCAAGGCGGTTGCGGTGCCGCGGCTGCGAAAGCCGATGCCGATACTCGCTCCGCATTCCGCCGATCAGGCCATCGCCACGGTGAAGGATGCGCCGGTGATCCGGCTGACGCTGGATTCCGGACTGCAGAAGGTGCTGGAAGCGCTGGCGCGCGACCGTGCGGCCGCGCTGGGGCCGAATATTTCCGTGGCAGTCGTCGCGGTCGACAATGAGAGCGGCGACGTGCTGGCGCATGTCGGCTCCCCCGATTATTTCGACGATCGCCGCGCCGGGCAGGTCGATATGACCCGCGCGGTGCGCTCGCCCGGCTCGACGCTGAAACCGTTCATCTACGGTCTCGCCTTCGAGGACGGTTTCGTCCATCCGGAAAGCCTGATCGATGATCGGCCGATCCGGTTCGGCTCCTATGCGCCGGAAAATTTTGACATGACCTTTCAGGGCACGGTGCCGGTGCGCAAGGCGCTGCAACTGTCGCTCAACGTGCCGGCGATCGCCTTGCTCGATCGCGTCGGCTCGAGCCGTCTGTCGTCGCGGCTGAAGCAGGCCGGCGCCAATCTGGTGCTGCCGAAGGACGAGGCGCCGGGCCTCGCCATGGGTCTCGGCGGCGTCGGCGTCACGCTGCAGGATCTGGTGCAGCTCTATTCGGGGCTGGCGCGGCTCGGCTATACGCGGCCGCTGCGCGAGATCGTGAAGGCAACGGACGACGCGCGCGAGTCATTGCGCCTGATGGATCAGGTCGCGGCCTGGCAGGTCGGCAACGTGCTGATCGGCACGCCGCCGCCGGAAAATGCCGCGCACAACCGGATCGCGTTCAAGCCCGGCACCAGCTACGGCTATCGCGATGCCTGGTCGGTCGGCTTCGATGGCCGCACCACCATCGGGGTCTGGGTCGGACGGCCTGACGGAGCGCCGGTGCCGGGTCTGGTCGGGCGCACCGCGGCTGCGCCGATCCTGTTCGATGCCTTTGCCCGCACCGGGAAACTGCCGGCGGCCCTGCCGAAGCCGCCGAAGGGCGCACTTCTGGCTGGTAACGCCAAGCTGCCGTTGCCGCTGCGCCGGTTCCGCCCGGCCGGGGAACTGGTGCGCACCGGCGGCGATCAGGCGCCGCGCATCCAGTTTCCCCTCAACGGATCGCGGATCGATGTCGATCGCTCGGCTGGCGCGGCGATGCCGGTGAAGGTCGCCGGCGGCGTGCTTCCGATGCCCCTGCTGGTCAACGGTGTCTCGGTGGGCGAATTCGATGGCCGCCGCCAGCGGCTGGTCGATCCGCCCGGGCCGGGCTTTGCCCGACTGACCGTGATCGACGCTGCGGGCGCCGCGGACACAGTTGTCATCAGAATTCAATAGATGGCACCTAACCGGTTGTAGGAATAGCGGTTTCGGCGTATGCGGAACCAATGGTCGAGACCTATACCCGTCCCCGATTTGGAGAGCCGCGCGAGCCGAAGAACCGGGTGAATCCGGGCAGCCGGCTTGCCAGCGTCATTGACCTCGTGGCGGCCAGCCACGTCCGAGCGGCGGCCTTCCTGCTGGTCTGCGGCCTGATCCTGTTTCTGCCCGGCTTTTTCAACATCCCGCCGATCGATCGCGACGAGGCGCGGTTCGCGCAGGCGACCAAGCAAATGGTCGAAAGCGGCGATTTCGTCGACATCCGCTTCCAGGACGATGTCCGCTACAAGAAACCGGTCGGCGTCTACTGGTTGCAGGCGGCGGTGGTCGAAACCGCCTCGGCGCTGGGCTTGCCGCGCGCGCAGCTGCGGATCTGGCTGTACCGCGTGCCGTCCCTGATCGGTGCCATCGGCGCGGTGCTGCTGACCTACTGGACCGCGCTGGCGTTCGTGACGCGGCGCGGCGCCATCTTCGCCGGTTTGATCATGTGCAGTTCGGTGCTGCTCGGCGCCGAGGCGCGGCTCGCCAAGACCGATGCGATGCTGCTGCTCACGGTGGTGGCGGCGATGGGAGCGCTGGCGCGGGTCTATCTGTCGTGGCAGCGCGGCGAGGACCCCGAGCACCCGCCATGGTCCTGGCCGGCGATCTTCTGGACCGCGCTGGCCGGCGGCATCCTGCTCAAGGGCCCGTTGATCCTGATGTTCGTCGTGCTGACGATCGTCACGCTGGCGATCCTCGATCGCTCGGCGGCCTGGCTGTGGCGGCTGCGCCCGGTCTGGGGCCTGATGTGGATGCTGGTGCTGGTGCTGCCGTGGTTCGTCGCGATCTTCTGGCGCGCCGGCGAGACGTTCTTCACCGATTCAATCGGCGGCGACATGCTCGCGAAATTCGCCGCGCAGGAATCCCACGGCGCGCCGCCCGGCCTCTATCTGTTGCTGTTCTGGGTGACGTTCTGGCCGGGCGCGGCGCTGGCGGGCATGGCGGCGCCGGCGGTGTGGCGGGCGCGGCGGGAGCCGGGCGCGCAGTATCTGCTGGCGTGGCTGATCCCGTCGTGGATCGTGTTCGAACTGGTGCTGACAAAACTGCCGCATTACGTGTTGCCGCTCTATCCGGCGATTGCGATCCTCACGATCGGCGCACTGGAGCGCCGGGTGCTGTCGCGATCATGGCTGATGCGCGGCGCCGCCTGGTGGTTCGTGGTTCCGGCCGGAGCTTCGGTGCTTGCCGTGGTCGGCGCGATTGCGCTGACGCGCCAGCCGGTGTTTCTGGCGTGGCCGTTCGTGGCGGCGTCGCTGATCTTCGGGTTGTTCGCGTGGTGGCTGTACGAGGACGGCCGCGCCGAGCGTTCGCTGTTGAACGCGGTGGTCTCGGCGATGTTCCTGGCGATGGCGGTCTACGGCATCGTGCTGCCGTCGTTGAAGCCGCTGTTCCCGAGCGCCGAGATTGCCCGTGCGCTGCGCAATGTCGTCTGCGTCGGACCGAAGGCCGCCGCGGCGGGTTTTCATGAGCCGAGCCTCGTCTTCATGAACGGCACCTCGACGCTTCTGACCGACGGATCGGGGGCGGCGGATTTCCTGAAGCAGGGCAGTTGCCGCTTCGCGCTGGTG
>JBAQER010000687.1:0-5324 GCA_049286845.1 Bradyrhizobium sp. | reverse complement strand
ATACAAGGGAGGTCACCGCGGCGTTTATTGCGAGCGGCATCGATCCCAAGAAACATATCGTCTTCAACCAGAGCCAGGTGCAGGAGCACGCGGAACTGGCGTGGATCTTCAATTGCGTGGCGCGGGTCGGCTGGCTCAACCGCATGACGCAGTTCAAGGACAAGGCCGGCAAGGACCGCGAGGCCGCGTCCGTCGGGCTTTACGATTATCCGGTGCTGATGGCGGCCGACATCCTGGTGTATCGCGCCACCCATGTGCCGGTCGGCGAGGACCAGAAGCAGCACCTCGAACTGTCGCGCGACATCGCGCAGAAATTCAACAATGATTTTGGCGAATCGATCCGCCGCCACGGTTTCGGGGACGGCCTGTTCTTTCCGCAGCCGGAACCGCTGATCACCGGGCCGGCGACGCGGGTGATGAGCCTGCGCGACGGCACCAAGAAGATGTCGAAATCGGATTCGTCGGATAATTCGCGGATCAATCTCACCGACGACGCCGACACCATCGCGCAGAAGATCCGCAAGGCCAAGACCGATCCGGAGCCATTGCCGTCGGAGGAAAAGGGCCTCGAGACGCGTCCCGAAGCCGACAACCTGGTCGGGATCTATGCGGCGCTTTCCGGCCGCACCAAGTCCGAGGTGCTCGGCGAATTCGGCGGCGGGCAGTTCTCGGGCTTCAAGAATGCGCTGGTCGAGCTTTGCGTGGCAAAGCTGTCGCCGATCGCCTCGGAGATGAAGCGGCTGGTGGCTGACCCCGGCCACGTCGATTCGATCCTGGTCGACGGCGCCGAACGCGCCCGCGTCATCGCCGCCGAAACCATGCAGGCGACCCGGGATATCGTCGGTTTCGTCAGCCGGCGCTCGGTTTCCACGCCCTTGCCATAATTGACGCAGCGCACGCTGCATTTGCGCGTGTTCCGATCGCAAAACCGCTTTTGCGGATAGGCGTTCGCGCTGCCGCTTGTGGAGCATGGCTGCGCCGTGGCAGCATGTGCCGGTTTGGCGCAGCATCGGGACATGCATGACCACCCAGCGACGAAGCTACGAGACGGGTCACAAGCCGAAATGTCTGGTTATTGTTGACGACACCGCGGAATGGGACCGCGCGGTCTACTACGCCAGCCGCTGGGCTATACGCGTCGGCGGCGGCGTGGTGATGCTGCGCGTGATCGAGACCGAGGACCAGAACCAGCAATGGCTGGGGGTCGCCGACATCATGCGCGCCGAGGCCCAGGACGATGCCAATGCCGCGCTCGATCGCGCCGCCGGACGCGCCAATGGCATCGCCGCGATCACGCCCGAGCGCGTGATCCGCGAGGGCGACCCGACCGACCAGATCCTCGACGTGATCGACAAGGACGTCGATATCTCGATGCTGGTGCTGGCCGCCAATCCCGGCCCGGAAGGCCCCGGCCCGATCATCACCACGATGGCCAAGACGGTCGGCTCGTTCCCGATTCCCGTCGTGATCGTGCCCGGCGACCTCAGCGATGCGGATATCGACGGGCTGTCGTAGGATGGCGACCCAAATCGGGGCTTTTTCTCTTTATTTCGACGCGTTTTCGTCACGCAAACCGGTTCCCACTTCGCTTGACAACGCTACGTGCCCTGCGGCCCTTGACCGTGCGTTTGCGGGGGCCATCTGCTAAGGAAGCTTACGCGCCGGCCTTGAACCGGCGACGCCGGAGAAAACCATGTTCATTCAGACCGAAGCCACGCCCAATCCCGCCACCCTGAAATTCATTCCCGGCCGCGCCGTGCTCGACGGCGGCACCATGGAATTCACCAACCGCGAGGCCGCCGCGCGCTCGCCGCTGGCCGAGAGGCTGTTCGGCGTCCCCGGCGTTACCAGCGTGTTCTACGGCTC
The DNA here is from genome assembly GCA_049286845.1 of Bradyrhizobium sp. GTDB lineage: Bacteria > Pseudomonadota > Alphaproteobacteria > Rhizobiales > Xanthobacteraceae > Bradyrhizobium. Next base: position 3,458 of record JBAQER010000687.1, on the reverse strand, counting down.
CGACTTCGTCACCGTGACCAAGGCGGACGGCGACTGGCAGCACCTCAAGCCGGCGATCCTCGGCGCCATCATGGAGCACTACATGTCCGGCGCGCCGCTGCTGGCCGACGGCAGCGTGGCCAGCGACGAGGCCGCCGACGAGGAGGACGAGTTCTTCAACGAGGCCGACGCCGAGACGGTTGCGACCATCAAGGACCTGATCGAGACCCGGGTGCGTCCCGCGGTCGCCAATGACGGCGGCGACATCACCTTCCGCGGCTTCAAGGACGGCATCGTCTATCTCAACATGAAGGGTGCTTGTGCGGGCTGCCCGTCATCCACCGCGACGCTGCAGCACGGCATCCAGAACCTCTTGAAGCATTTCGTGCCCGACGTGGTCGAAGTCCGGCCGATGTGATCGGAAGAAGCGAACTCTGCTTGTTACCCTCCCCTGAAGGGACCCTGAAGGGGGAGGGTGAAGCAGAACGTCTCCTCACGAAATGTGACGTGACGATCGCAGGTCTGCTATACCCTTCCCATGCTGATCCTCGCCATCGACACCGCGCTGGACGCCTGCGCCGCCGGCGTGCTGGACACCGACGCCGGCCGGCTGATCGCGCAGGAATCGCAGGCGATGAAGCGCGGCCATGCCGAAGCCCTGATGCCGCTGATCGGGCGCGTCATGACGGCATCCGGCATTGGCTTTGATGCGCTCGACCGGATCGCGACAACCACCGGTCCCGGCAGCTTTACCGGCTTGCGGGTCGGGCTGTCCGCCGCGCGCGGCATTGCGCTCGCTGCCAACAAGCCGGTGGTCGGGCTCACCACGCTGACCGCCTATGCCGCGCCCGTGGTTGCCCAGAACGGCGAGCATCCGGTGATCTCGGCGATCGATGCGCGGCACGACCATGTGTATTTTCAGGTCGTGAGCGGCGATGGCAGCTCGTTGATCCGGCCGCAGGTCGCCCCGATCGAGGAGGCGCTCAACGCGACGCGATTCGGCGCGCCGCATCTGGTCGGCAATGCCGCCAAAATCCTCGCCGACCGCTGGCCGGCAGATGCGCCACCGCCTTTCAGGGTCGATGCGCAACCAGCGCCTGATATCGCCTGGGTGGCGTGGCTGGCGGCCGCCGTCAGCCCGGATACCGCACCGGCGCGGCCTTATTATCTGCGCGCGCCGGACGCCAAGCCTTCGACGAACCCGCTGCAGCGAGCCTCGCAGCCGCCGGCGTCATGAAATGAGCTCCTGGCTGTCCGATTGGTGGAGCGGCGGCACCGCGATGGTCGAACCTGCGACCCAGCGCGACGCGGCGCGTCTGGCGCAATTGCACGGCGCTTCGTTTCACCGCGGCTGGGGCGAAAGTGAGTTCGAGGCGATGCTGACCGAGCGCAACACGCTGGTGCATCGCCTGAGACTCGGTCGCAAGACCATCGGCTTCGCGGTATCGCGCCTGGCGGCGGACGAGGCCGAAATCCTGTCGATCGCCGTTGCCGCCGATCATCGCGGCCGCGGCCTGTCCCGGAACCTGCTGCTGACCCATCTCGGCCATCTTGCCGGCCGCGGCGTGCGCACGGTATTCCTCGAAGTTGAGGAAAATAATCAGCCGGCGCGGCGGCTCTACGAACGGGCCGGATTTGCCGTCGTGGGACGCCGGGAACGCTATTACCGGGAGGCCAACGGGCAACAATTGAATGCCCTTCTGATGCGCCGCGACTTGTCGTAACCCGCGCGGAGTGGCAGAAGGGGCCCATAAAGGGCGCATGATCTGATTGCCACCCGCTTGCCCCCTCGGGGCAGGTCCGAGGGCATGGCTTATGGCGAATCATGCGCTTTGCCGAAGGCAGGCGAAACATGACCGCACTGAAACCCACCTCTGTACTCAAGGCCACCGGTATCGAAGCCCGTTGCGCCGCCACCGGAATGCGCATGACCGAACAGCGCCGCGTCATCGCGCGCGTGCTGGCGGAGGCTGCCGATCATCCCGACGTCGAGGAACTGTACCGCCGCTGCGTCGCAGTCGACGACAAGATCTCGATCTCGACGGTGTATCGCACCGTCAAGCTGTTCGAGGACGCCGGCATCATCGAGCGGCACGATTTCCGCGAGGGCCGCGCCCGCTACGAGCAGATGCGCGACAGCCATCACGACCACCTGATCAATCTGCGCGACGGCAAGGTGATCGAATTCACCTCCGAGGAGATCGAGAAGCTGCAGGCCGAAATCGCCCGCAAGCTCGGCTACAAGCTGGTCGATCACCGCCTCGAATTGTATTGCGTCCCGCTGGACGACGAAAAATCCTGATCGCGTGGCAATCCTGAGCCCGCAGCTCGATCTCGTCATCTTCGATTGCGACGGCGTGCTGGTCGACAGCGAAGTCATTTCCTGCCGCGCCCACGCGGAAACCTTGACGCGCCACGGCTACCCGATCACGGCAGAACAGGTGCTCGAGCGCTTTCTCGGCGTGTCGGATCGCGAAGCGCGGCAGACAATCGAGAGCGAGATCGGCCGCAAGCTCCCCGGCGATTTCGAGGCTCAGGTCAAGGCGGCCACGCTGCAATCCTATGCGCATGACCTGCGGGCGATCCCCGATGTCGGCGATGCGATCGACGCAATCGGCTTGCCCAAATGCGTGGCATCGAGTGGCACGCCGGAAAAAATCCGCCACGGCCTCACCTGCGCCGGGCTCTACGAGCGGCTCGCGCCGCATATTTTCTCGGCCGGCCAGGTCAAGCGCGGCAAGCCTGCGCCGGACCTGTTTCTGTTCGCTGCCGAACAGATGCGGACATCGCCGGCGCGATGCCTGGTGATCGAGGACAGCCTTCCCGGCATCGCCGGCGCGGTCGCCGCCGGGATGACCGTGCTGGGTTTCCACGGCGGCAGCCATTGCCGGCCCGGTTATGGTAACCGGCTGCGCGCCGCCGGGGCCGTCACGACATTTGACGACATGCGGCAATTGCCGGGGCTAATCGGGCGGATTGGGACAATTTAGAACCCGTCATTCCGGGGCGGCTCGCAGAGCCGAACCTCAGATGTGCCATTGCACATCGGGGAATCTCGAGATTCCGGGTTCGATGCTGACGCATCGCCCCATATTGACGGCTGCCATGCTGGATTTCCAGCGCTTTAGCCTATATCTGAGCCCTGCGCCGCAATGGCGCCACCTCAGCACATCAGTCAGGTTCCATGGGTCCGCCGCGCAAGCTGCATATCAAGTCATACGGTTGTCAGATGAACGTCTACGATGCGCAACGCATGGTGGATACGCTGGCGCCCGAAGGCTTTGTCGAGACCGCTGACGTGGATGACGCCGATCTGGTGATTCTCAACACCTGCCACATCCGCGAAAAGGCCTCCGAGAAGGTGTACTCCGAGCTCGGACGGCTGCGCGTCGTCAAGGACGAGGCCGCGCGCGACGGCCGGAAGATGAATATCGTCGTCGCCGGCTGCGTCGCGCAGGCGGAGGGCGCCGAGATCATCC
>JBAQER010000686.1:0-1984 GCA_049286845.1 Bradyrhizobium sp. | reverse complement strand
GACCGTCTCCATGCCTATGGCTCCCGAGCCTACCCCACCGATACGCTGCAGTATCGACGGCGATCGTTCGATCCGGTTTGACGAGGATCAAACCCGCCCTTGCGATACGACATAGCATCTCTCTCATCTATCTTAAGCCTCCTAGGGGAAATGCATGAAAAGAACTGCCGTGATACTCAGCATGAGCGCCTTCGCCGTCGGTTCCGCTTTCGCCGCCGATCCGGCCACGATCGACTGGTCGAAGATCCCTGCGAGCACCATCCCGCTGTTTTATCCGGGCCAATCCTCGTATGAATGGCTGCGCAGCAGCGCCCACCCGGGCGCCGGCATGGTCAAGACCGATGGCGCCTGCATCACTTGCCATGCCGGCAAGGAACAGGCGATGGGCGAGAAGCTCGTCAAGGGCGGTCCGCTCGAGCCGACGCCGGTCAAGGGCAAGAACGGCTACGTCGACCTGAAATTCCAGGCCGCCTACGACGCGAAGAACGTTTATTTCCGCATGCAGTGGCCGACCGCCGCGAAGGGGCCGGGCACCGAGTACCCCTACTACCGCTTCGACGGCAAGGAGTGGAAGGTGTACGGCTATCCCAGGCTCGACAAGGTGGTGCAGGAGGGCAAACAGCCGGGGATCTACGAAGACCGCATGTCGCTCATGATCGACGACGGCAAGGTGGCGGGATTCGCGCAGCAGGGTTGCTGGCTGACCTGCCATCAAGGCGAGCGCGACATGCCGGGGGTCGCCTCCAAGGAAGACGCCCAAAAGGCGATCAAGAAGAACGACATCCGGAAATTCCTGCCCGCGTCCCGCAGCAACCCGTCGGACTGGAGCACGGCCAAATCGCCCGAGGAGATCGCCAAGATCAAGGCCGCAGGCGGTTTCGTCGACCTGATCCAGTGGCGCGCGGCGCGCTCCAACCCGGTCGGCGGCGTGGACGACGGCTATGTGCTCGAATTCCGCAACTTCGATGCCGGCAAGAACAACTTCGCCTCGAATATGGACGCGAAGACGAAGCAGCCGAATTTCATGTACGACGCCGCCAAGTTCGGATCAAAAGCGGTCACCGTCGACCAGGTCCGCAAGAAGGACAATTACCTCATCAAGGGCGTGAACGCCGTGCCGTTCGACGCCAATGCAGGCTGGAAGGAAGGCGACATGGTGCCCCGCTACGTGCTCGGCCAGGCCGAGGGCTCGGCCGCCGACAACAAGGGCACGGGCGCCTGGAAAGACGGCATGTGGACAATCGTCATCGTCCGCCCGCTCGGTCTCGCCAACGCGGACGACAAGGCGCTCAAGGATGGTGGCGTCTACAGCGTCGGGTTCGGCATGCACGACGACAACATCACGACGCGCGGGCACCACGTGTCCTTCGTCAGGACCCTGGGCTTTGGCGCCAAGGCGGATCTCCAGGCCGTCAAGCTTCCATGAATGGCCCGGGTCCTCATCGTCTACTCGACCACTGACGGCCACACCAGGGAGATCTGCAACCGGCTGCGCCGGGTCATCGAGCAGCAGGCACACCAGGTCAGCCTGGTCCCCGTCGCGGACGCGGATGAGGATCTGGAGGCCTTCGACAAGATCGTTGTCGGGGCGAGCATCCGCTACGGCAAGCACCGTCCGGAAGCCGTTGCGTTCATCGAGCGCAACGCGCAGCTGCTGAACGGCAAGCCGAGCGCCTTCTTCTCGGTCAGCGTCGTCGCGCGCAAGCCGGCGAAGAACCGGCCCCACACCAACCCCTACGTGCGCAAGCTGCTGCGCAGGATCGCGTGGCGGCCGCGCGAGGTGGGCGTGTTCGCCGGCAAGATCGACTACCCGCGCTACGACTTCCTGGACCGCATGGTGATCCGCTTCATCATGTGGCTCACCGGCGGCCCTACCGATCCCAAGACGGTCGTAGAGTTCACCGACTGGCGGCAGGTTGAGGCGTTTGGCAACGCAGTGGCGAGGATGTGATCTGTACTTGACCTGAAATTCATTGGACCTACT
>JBAQER010000685.1:0-1535 GCA_049286845.1 Bradyrhizobium sp. | reverse complement strand
TCCCGGAATGACGCTTTCGAGGCACCGATCCCCGCAATGACGCCGCGGTCATTTCCGCAACGCCCCGGCAATCGCCTGCCAGATCCGATCCTTGATCTCGGTCGCGGCCGGGCTCGGAATCACGATGGCGGGGCCGGTGCGCTTGCGGCAGGCCTCGACCAGCCGCAGAATCCACACCTCGCCGTCCGTGTAGTAGGGATCGCCGCCGCCATTGTGCCCGGCCATGGTCGGCCCGACGCCGGTGACCTGGTATTTCGCCTGCACCATTCCGGCCGCCTCCAGATCGGTGGCGAGAAATTTCCGCTCGGCGTCGACATCGGCATCGATGTGATGGGTGACGGCGCCGGTGTAGTGGCTGAGGCCGACGCCTTTGTCGAAGGCGGCGTCGCCGAGCCAGACCGGCCGCTTTTCCTCGCCCTGGTCCAGCACCTTCCAGAACCGCACATGATGGCGGTGATCGGCGCTGCGTCCATCCGGCTTTTCGAAGGCGAGGTCCTCGCGGCGGCCGAGGTAATAGAGATTGCTGACCGGCGCGTCGTGATAGGGGCGGTCGAGCAGCACGCTGCCGGCGATCTCGACCGATGATTTCAGCGTGATCGGGTCGGCGGGATACCAGCCGGCGGCGTGCATGGCGCACAACACGTCCTTGGTGTCGCCGACCAGCCCGACGTTGATCGGATCGCCGGGAATGCCCTGCGCGGTCTTGGTCACCATCGGCAGATCGGCGAGGCCCTTCTGGTGCTCGTAATGGGTCCAAAGCGCCGGCAGCACGAGATAGGCGACAATCGCGTAGGCGGCGACCACCGAAAGCGCAATCAGCGCCGCGCGCTTCAGCCGCCGGTGTTTCGGTGGGGCCGGGGACGGCATCGTTGCGTCGCTTTCCCGCGAGTTCATTCAGGGAGCTTAGCGCATTTTCCGGGTGCGGTGGCTTCATCCTTCGAGACGGCGCTTCGCGCCTCCTCAGGATGAGGTCGGTCTTAAACCCTCGTGGTGAGGAGCGCGGCAGCGCCGCGCGTCTCGAACCATGAGGCCACGGAGGCGCTTCGCTATCGCCGCGTCTCGCGGCAGCCGGCGGCTTCGGCGTCCTCGACCGAGCAGAACCAGCGCGTGCCCTTGCTGACTTTCATCTGGATCTTGGCGTACCAGCGGCTGGCCGGCGTATGATAGATGCATTCGCCGGAGCGGTTGACGTTGCCCTTGATGGTGCAGTCCGGCGAGGGCGCCACCGACCCGGACGCGGACGCCAGCAGGATGGCGCGCGCGTTTTCCGGCGGTTTGGCGGCGCCGAGAATGGCGGTCTTCTTGTTGCGGACGCGCCAGTCCCACGGCGCGATGAACGCGCCCTGCCACATCCCGGCCTTGGCCTCGCGCGCGGCCTTCTCGTCCGCCTCGTAGTCGTTGGAGAAGCGCAGATAGGCCAGCGCCCAGCCATTCGCCACCATCCATTTCTGGATGTCCTCGCCGCCGACCTCGCAGCGCGCCACCTGGCGGCCGCGGCGGTCGGTCTGCTTGGTATGGCAGGTCCAGCTCTTGCC
>JBAQER010000684.1:0-8917 GCA_049286845.1 Bradyrhizobium sp. | reverse complement strand
CATCGGTGCGGTCGAGCTGCCGATCCAGCGGCGCGCGCAACGGCCCCGCGGGAAACACGCAAGCATTGCCGAGGCCGCGGCTGCCGTCGATCACGATCAGGGAAGCATCCTTGACGATGGCGGGATTCTGGAAGCCGTCGTCCATCAGGATCACGCTGGCGCCCTGCGAGCGTGCCAGTGCGACGCCACCGATGCGGTCGCGCGCGACCGCTACGGGAACCGTCCGCGCCAGCATCAGCGGTTCATCGCCGACATCCGCGGCGGCGTACCGCTGTGCATCGACCATGATCGGGCCGCGCAATTTTCCGCCATAGCCGCGGCTGAGTACGACCGGCGTCTCGCCGAGATCGCGCAGCAGTTTGGTGAGGGCAAGCACGGTCGGGGTCTTGCCGGCGCCGCCGAGATGATAATTGCCGACGCAAAGCACGGGGATGCCGGCATCGAATCCCAGGCGTTGCATGCGGCGGGCCGTTACCGCGCCGTAGAGAGCGCCAAGCGGCATCAGAAATCGCGAAGTCCATGACGGGGGCCGGTGCCAGAAGGCCGGCTCACGCATTGGCCGCTCCCATTTCGAGCCGCAGTTGCAGGAGATAGGGCTCGAGCGCCGTGAGCGTGCGCTCGAGCGCGCCGCCGAGCTGTTCGACCACGCGGGTCGAGGCCGCGACCAGTGCTTCGCGCGCCGCCGGATCGGCCAGCAACTGGCCGAGTTGCTTCACCAGCGCTTCCTGCGTGTCGGCCTGCCGGGCGCCGGAGGCACGATCGAGCGCCTCGTAGACATCGGTGAAATTGAACACGTGAGGGCCATGGACGATCGACGCGCCGAGCTTGACCGCCTCGATCGGATTCTGTCCGCCGTGAGGAACCAGCGAGCCTCCCATGAACACGATCGGCGCCAGCCGGTAGAACAATCCGAGTTCGCCCATGGTGTCCGCGACATAAATGTCGGTGGCCGCAATCGGCAATTCCTCGCGCGAGCGCAAAGTCCCGTGCAGGCCGGAGGCCGCGATCGCGCGCGCGATCGCCTCGCCGCGATCGGGATGCCGCGGCACGATCACGGTCAGGAGCGACGGAAAGAATCCCGCCAGCGTCCGATGCGCCTCCAGCAGGATTTCCTCCTCGCCGGGATGGGTCGACGCCGCGACGATGATCGGGCGGCCGCGCGTTACCGCCATCAGCCGCTCCAGCCTGGCGGGATCGGCGGGCGGCGCCGGCACGTCCAGCTTCAGGTTTCCGGTGGTGACGACGTTGCGGCTGCCGAGCGCCGCAAAGCGCTCCGCATCGATCTGCGACTGGGCGAGGCAGACGTCGAACCGGCCGAGCAGCGCCGAGATCGTGCCGGCCATCCGGCGCCAGCGCGGAAACGAGCGCTGCGACATCCGGCCGTTGATCAGCACCATCGGCAGCCGCCGCGCCGCGCTCGCCAGAATAAGGTTGGGCCACAGATCGGACTCGATGAACAGCGCCAGCGAAGGGCGCCAGTGATCGAGAAAGCGCGCGACATAGCGCGGCGAATCGTAAGGCACGTATTGATGGATGATGTCGGCGGGAAACCGCTTGGCGACGATCGTCGCGGAGGTCACCGTGCCCGAGGTCAGCAGGATACGGATATTCAGCGCGCGCAATCTCTCGATCAGGGCAGCCGCGGCCAGCACCTCGCCGACGCTGGCGCCGTGGATCCAGACCAGCGGCCCGTGCGGCCGGACATCCTTGCTCATGCCGCGGCGCTCGCCGATCCGCGCCGGATCCTCCTTGCCCTGATTCAGCCGCCGCTTGATCAGCGCCGGCGACAACGGCACCACGGCCGAAGACAGCTTCCGGTAGACGCGCAGCGTCATCGGCAGGGCGTTAGTCAAGAGCAGCCTCCGGGCGCCCGACCTGCGCATAGGCGCGACGGGTCGCTTCGTTCAGGTAAGTCTCCAGCTGAAGGCGGCACTTTTCCATGGTCTCGGCATCTGCGTCCGGCGGCACGAAAACCGCATCAATACCTACCACTGCGCCGCGCCCGAATGGCAAATTAATGGTGGAGCGGTCCCAATTTTTCAGCCGGGCGAAACGGCTGGTGACCATGGCAAACGGCAGGATCGGCCGTCCGGATTCCCGCGCCAGCATGATGATGCCGAGGCCTGCGACCCGCGAGCGTTTCGGCACGTCGGCGGTCGATGCGACATTATAGCCTTGCTCGAGCGCCTGCACCATTTCCCTGAACGCGCCGACGCCGCCCTTGCGGTGAAACGCGCCGCCATGATCGCCGGAGCCGCGAATGGTCTCGATACCGAGACGTTCGGCCGCGATGGCGTTGAATTCGCCGTCGCGATGCCGCGAGATCAAGACCTTGGCGCGGTGGCTCTCCTTGGTCTTGATGAACGGCGTCAGGAAATGCTGGCCGTGCCAGAAGGCGAAGATCACCGGCTGCGTGGGCTCGACCAGTTCATAGACGTTGGCTGGATCGTAACTGAAGCGGTTGGTCAGCCAGACCAGCCGCAGGTATTCGGCCGCGAGAATTCCCACAGCGCGCTGAACCCAGCTGCTGCGCAGCAGATTGCGAATCAGTTTTTTCAACGGGCGGGCTTCGCGTCTTGACCCGGATCGAGCAGCCGGTGGAGATGGACGACGAAGTAGCGCATGTGGGCGTTGTCCACGGTTTGCTGCGCCTTCGCTTTCCAGGCGGCGTAGGCGGTCGCGTAATTGGGAAATACGCCGACGATCTCGACCTGATTGAGATCCTTGAACGTGGTGTGTTCGAGGTCGGTCAACTCGCCCCCGATAACGAGATGCAGCAATTGCTGCTGGGCACTATCTGGCATGCTTCATTTTTCCTAATGCGGTGCCCGGCAAGTGGCAGTCGCGACGCGTAGCGAGGACGCTCAGGGCAACGGGCGGTTGCGAAAATGCTCGACGATGCGCGCATGACGATCGCGTCCCGCTGCCACCAGCACCCCGTGCGTCACCTCCCGGCGATTGTAGAGGATCGGGTCCCCCGAAAGCGCGGTCATGTTACCATTCGCTTCCTGCACGATCAAATTGGCCGCGGCAAGGTCCCAGTCGCGACTTTGACCGCCGGCGAAAGCCGCCTCCAGGCTGCCCTGCGCGACCCGGCACAGCCGCAGCGCCAGCGATCCGATTCGGGGATGCAGCACAATCTCCTGAGGCGACCGGCTGAGCCGTTCGACCAGCGGTTTGGGACCCGCCACGCGCGTGAAATCCAGTTCGCCGCCCGGCGCCGCGCGGACCGTCACATCGTTGCGCACCGCGCCGCGGCCGCGCATGGCGAAGAAGAATTCATCGCTGGCCGGCGCAAACACCGCCGCCAGTACCGGCGTCGCATCCTCGACCAGCGCCACGCTGACGCACCAGTCTTCGCGGCCGGCAAGATAGCCCCGGGTGCCGTCGATCGGATCGACGATCCAGGTCAGCCGCTTCCCGAGCCGCGCTTCGTCGTCGACGCTTTCTTCCGACAGCCAGCCGTAATCCGGCGTGGCCGATCGCAGCCTGTTCTCCAGGAGATCGTTGACCGCGATATCGGCCTCGGAGACCGGCGACGACGCGCCCTTGGTCCAGTTCTTCAGTTCGGTACGGAACAGCGACAGCGCCAGCGCACCGGCCTCCCGCACGGAATCGGTCAGCAATGCGGCGTCGCGCGCCAGCACATCGCGCGCCAGGATCCCGCTGTGCGCGCTGTCGGCTTTAACGTCCGCCAAGCGTCAGTCCCTCGATGCGAACGGTCGGAGCATTGACGCCGTAACGGAATTCCAGATCGTTGGCGGGCGCCATCGACTTGAATATCTCGAACAGATGTCCCGCGATCGTTACCTCGCTCACGGCATAAGTGATTTCGCCGTTTTCGATCCAGAAGCCGGATGCGCCGCGGCTGTAGTCGCCGGTGACGCCGTTGACGCCCGAGCCGATCAGGTCGGTGACGTAGAATCCCTGCTTGATGTCGGAGATCAGTTCGGCCGGGGTGGGCTCTCCTGCCTCGAGATGCAGATTGTACGGTCCCGGCGACGACGACACACCGCGGTGGGCGTGGCCGGTCGTGGCCAGCCCCAGTTCGCGCGCGGTCGCGGAATCCAGCAGCCACGAGGTCAGCACGCCTTCATCGATGATGGCGAGCTTCCTGACCTTGACGCCCTCGGCGTCGAACGACTGCGAGCGCAATCCGCGCACCCGCAGGGGATCGTCGATGATGCGGATGTTCTTCGCGAACAATTGCTGGCCGAGGCGGTCCTTGAGAAAACTGGTCTTGCGCGCGATCGAGGCGCCGTTGACGGCTCCCACCAGGTGACCGACCAGCGAGCCCGAAACCCGGGGGTCGAACACCACAGGCACCTTGCAGGTTTCGACCTTGCGCGGATTGGCGCGCGCGACCGTGCGCTCGCCCGCCTTGCGGCCGACGCTTTCGGGCGAGGCGAGATCGCAAGCGTGCGGCGCGGTGGAGTAGTCGTAGTCGCGCTCCATGCCGGTGCCGTCGCCCGTTATCGCGGTCATCGAGATGCCCTGGCTCGAACGCAAATAGGAGCCGTGGAAGCCGGTGGAGGTCACCAGCACCATGCCGCCGATGCCGGCCGAGGCCGACGCCCCGCCCGATTTGGTCACGCCCTTGACGGCGAGCGCGGCCGCTTCCGCCTCGCAGGCGCGGCGTTCGAGTTCCGATGTCGAGGGTACCTTGGGATCGAGCAGATCGAGGTCGGGAAAATCCCGCGCCAGCAGGGACGGATCGGCGAGACCGACATATTTGTCGTCGGGCGCGACCCGCGCCATCGCCACCGCGCGCTCGGCAAGCTTCGCGACACCATCGCCGCTGACGTCGTTGGTCGAGACCACCGCCTGGCGCTGTCCGACCAGCACGCGCAGTCCGACGTCGTCGCCTTCCGAGCGTTCGGATTCCTGGACGCGTCCGTCGCGCACCTCGACGCCTTGCGAGATGCCGCGCACCGCCACCGCGTCGGCGGCGTCCGCCCCGGCGCGCCGCGCCGCCTCGACCAGACGTTGCGCCAGCGTGCTCAGCGCCGATTGGTCGAACAGACCCGACGTCGCGGTATCGGATGAAAGCGCGGATGCGGCTGATGGTGAAGACATCACGAACAAAATCCCGAGGATTCAAGGAGGACCGAAGCAGGCCCGGAGGCAAATCGGCCGACACCTCAGATGTGCCTGATTCACAGGGATTTCAAGCATTTGTTCGGCCCGAAAGCGAAAGATTTTCGCCATGCCCGCAAGGTCTCGTCAATCATGTGAGCCAAGGTCTTGTCAATCATGCGGGCGGATGCATGGCCGGTGACGCCGGATTAACCAGCCTTTTTAGCGATTTCGGAGACGGGCTCGGCTACGGTCTCGCGTATCGACCGGGAACATAATCCCGGCGGGGAGACAAAGCCGTGAGGCGTCAAACAGCAACAAGCGGGTTCAATCCCGCCGGGTCGAGCCGCGCCTTGCGGCTCGACCCTCATTCCCTGCCCGTCCGCTTCGATGCGCACGACATCCGCGCAGACGGCGGCGTACGGCAGATCGAACTTCACCGCGAACGCGTCGTGCTGCGCCGTGCCGTCCACGGCATGCAGATGGCGGTCAACGTCCGCGTCAGCGATTTTCTCGGCGTCGGCCTGCGCGGCATCGACGACGCCCAGATGCTGGTTCTCGCGCATCGCGATCCGTCATTGACGATTCCCTTGTGCGTCAGCTCCGACCGCGACGAGATCGCAGCGGCCTGGCAGATGTGGAGCGACATCTTCGCGCTTCCGCAATTGCCGGAAGACAAGCCGCGCCAGCCCGCGGCGCGGCGCCGGCGTCACAATGCGATCCGGACGCGGCGTCCGAAATTCCTGGTGCGGCGGCGCGCCGGCGATCTGCTCAATCCGGCCAACATCCATCAGGGCGAGCGCGAGATCATCGCGCGGGATTAGATCGCACCGTTACGGTTTGACGTTGGCGACCGGGACCAAGCCCTTTTGTCCGTCGTCAAAGACCTTGTTCTCGCACCGCACGACCGAACCCGGCTGAAAGGTCCAGCTTTCGTGAGCCGGAACATGTCCGACAATCCGGTATTGACCCTCAGCAATGCGCGTGGCCTGCACCGGACGCCATACATCCGTTCCCTCAAGCCGGAGGGGCATGTAGATCGTGACGTCTGACATTTCAAATTTTTCGACCATCTGAACCAACACGGCGCAAGAGCGCCTTTGCCGACCCTAAGCTATGCGCCGGCCCGCATCATCGCATCGACCAGCAAGCCCGCGAACAACAGCAGCCCCGCATCACGGTTGGATTTGAACAGCCGCAGGCACAGCGCGGGATCGGAAATCTCGAGCCGCCGAATCTGCCAGACCAGATGGCCTGCGAACGCGGCAAGCCCGATCCAGGCCGGCCATCGCGCACCGGCGAGCGCAAGCGCCACGCCGATCAAGACCACCGCCAGACCATAGAACGCCACCAGCGCCTGATGGGTGCGCGCGCCGAACAGCCGTGCGGTCGATTTGACGCCGATCAGCGCATCATCCTCGGCATCCTGGTGGGCATAGATGGTGTCGTAGCCGATCACCCAGGCGATCGAACCCGCATAGAGCACCAGTGCCGTCGCATCGATCCGTCCCAGCGTCACCGCAAATCCCATCAGCGCACCCCAGGAGAAGGCGAGGCCGAGCACGATCTGCGGCCACCAGGTGATCCGCTTCATGAACGGATAGACTGCGACGATGATCAGCGAGGCGATGCCGGTCATGACCGCGAAACGGTTGAACTGCAGCAGGACCGCTAGCCCGATCAACGCCTGAACCACCAGAAAGGCCGCCGCCTGCGGCACGCTCACCTGTCCGGCCGGAAGCGGCCGCGACCGCGTCCGTTCGACCAGCGCGTCGAGATCGCGGTCGGTGATGTCGTTCCAGGTGCAGCCGGCGCCGCGCATCGCGAACGCGCCGATGAAGAACAGCACGATGTTGATCGGCAATCGGCCGATATCGCCGGCGACGCCGGCGGCGAGCGCCGCCGACCACCAGCACGGCATCAACAGCAGCCAGGATCCGATCGGCCGGTCGAGACGGGAGAGCCGCAAATAGGGCCGCGACCATGACGGCGCGCGGGTATCGACCCAGTTGCCGGTCGCGTCGGCAACGCGGGCGGTGCTCATCTGATCATCGCGTGAGGACGTTGCCGTTCAGGGTATCGAAGGTGCTGCCGCCCTTCCGCGCGGCGGTCGCCTCCGGCATCGATGCCGAAGAGCCCAGCACTTCACTCAGGCTCGGGCCGGCCGGGCCCCGTTGCTGCATCTGCTGTGCCACCCCGCAGACTTTCTTCTGCATCGCCTCGGTATTCTTGTGGCCGGTCTTCATCTGGTCCGCGACCTGCGGCGGAATCCCGCATTTTGCCGCATGGGACTCGATATATTTGATCATCTTGATTTCGGCCTGACCGAAATTGCCGATCAGCTTGCAGGCTTCATCCGGGCCCGCCTTGCGGTCGCTGGCGGCCTTGATCAGCTTGCCGCGCTTCTCCGCCTCTGTGCGCAAGGGGATGAATCCCTTCATGCATTCATCGGGGGGACCGCCCGCCTGCGTCGGCGGAGCCGGGGGACGCGAGAATGCGGCGCCGGTGACGGGCGCCGCGCCCGTCGCCGGAAACGGACTGGGGGCTCCCCCGACGGAAGCGGAGGGAGCCGCGCCATTGACCGGCGGAAATGGCGAAGCGTTGCTCGGAGCGGCCTGACCGGGCAGCGGCGCCGGGAATGCGCCTTGCGCAAAACCCTGGGCGGCGTGGCCGGTAACGAGGGCCACGGTGAGCGGCACAATCAGGCGGCGGATGATCAAGGCTGTTCCTCCGGCAAGGTCCAACGGCCCCCAGCCTCTTCCCAATGGAAGAGCGAGTTCGAATGGGGCTTTCTACGATTCCTGCCGGCTCTTAACAACCCGCCGATTTTGGCAACAGCGCGGCGTAGAGCCGCGCCGGACGCCATTAATTCCTTAATTTCGCGGTCCTTTAGGCTAAAAGGCACCCCGGATTGGATTACACCCATGCCTCAACTCGATTTTCGCTCCCCCCGGCTGTTTGTCGATGCCGCGCTGGCAGCGGGCGAAACGGTGGCGCTCGAGCGCAACCAGAGCAATTATCTCGGCAATGTGCTGCGGCTGGCCGCAGGCGAAACGATTCGGGTGTTCAACGGACGCGATGGCGAGTGGCAGGCGGCGATCGCGGGCCGCAAGCGGCCCGACAGCCTGACCATCGTGGCCCAGACCCGGCCGCAGGATCGCCTGCCGGATCTCGCTTACGTCTTCGCACCGCTGAAGCATGCCCGGCTCGATTACATGGTGCAGAAAGCCGTCGAGATGGGGGCCTCGTCCCTGCAGCCGGTTCTGACCCGCTTCACCCAGGTCTCGAGGGTCAACAGCGAGCGGATGCGCGCCAATGTGATCGAGGCCGCCGAACAATGCGGCATCCTCAGCATTGCCGGGGTCGCCGAACCGATGCCGCTCGATCGCTATCTGGGCCAGCGTGAAACCCGGCGACTGCTGGTGTTCTGCGACGAGGCCGCGGATGCCACGAGCCCCCTGCAAGCGCTGGGCGGCCTTGCGGCAGCCCACGGAATCGATGTCCTGATCGGTCCCGAAGGCGGATTTGCCGAGGAGGAGCGCGCGCTCCTGTTGCGCCAGCCGCGGATCCTCCGGCTCTCTCTGGGGCCCCGAATCCTGCGCGCCGACACCGCCGGGGTCGCGGCCCTGGCGCTGGTACAGGCGGCGCTCGGCGACTGGGCCGGGACGCCGTAGGACCGCCGGGCGCCCTGTTCCGCCCCTTTATCAAGCACTTGCCGTCAAGGGACGTTATTAAGGGACTTGATTAAGGGACTTGGCCGATCCCTGTCGAAACCCCGACCTGGCCATGCTAATGGCTCCGCCAACGAACCCATTTGGAACCCGTTTTCGGGATTTTGGAC
>JBAQER010000683.1:0-1734 GCA_049286845.1 Bradyrhizobium sp. | reverse complement strand
AAATCTGGGCGTGATCGAGACCCTGCCGGGGCGGGGTTGTTTCCTGAAAGAGAATCATTCGGCATTGCGCAAGGAGGTCCGGCGCAAGCTGCTGATCGAGGAGATCGACCAGGCCATCGTGCAGGCGCACCATTTGCAGGTGCCTCGCGACGAGTTCCTGGAATTGATTCACGAACGGATGGACGCACTCGACGACAAGCGGCGCGCCCATGAAGATCACTAAGGAGGTTTGAGAAACCATGAGCTCTCCCACTCCCGTCATCCAGGTCGAGAAGCTCACTTACGCTTACGGGCGCACCGAGGCGGTCCAGGATCTGGACTTCCAGGTGCAGCCCGGCCGGTGTTACGGACTCTTCGGCCGCAACGGCGCGGGCAAGACGACCACCATGAAGTGTCTGCTCAATCTGCTCCGTCCGCAGAGCGGGCGGGTGCGCGTGTTCGGTCTCGATCCGGCCCAGGCCGAAGTCGCGGTGAAGCGCCGGCTGGCTTACGTGCCGGACCAGGTCGCGTTCTATCCCTGGATGAGCGTGCGCGAGACGCTCGACTACCTGGCGTCCTTCCGTGAGCGCTGGAACCGGAAGACCGAGCAGGAGCTGCTGGATCGTTTCCAGCTCGATCCGGCGCAGCGCACGGGGGACCTGTCCAGGGGCCAGCGGACCCAGGTGGCGCTGATCGCGGCGGTCTGTCCGGAGACGGACCTGCTGGTGCTCGACGAGCCCACTTCGGGCCTGGATCCCATTGTCCGCCGTGAGTTCATCGAGACGGTGATCGGCGCCTACCAGGAGGGCAGCCCGGGCAACCGCACCATCCTGGTCTCCACCCACCTCATCACCGAATTCGAGGGATTGATCGACGAGTTCACCATCATCGATCGCGGCCGCGCCGTGCTGACGCTCGACGCCGACCACGCCCGCGAGCGTTACCAGAAGATCCGCGTGCGCTTTCCTCAGTCGCCGCCGGAGCTCGACCTGCAAGCGGCGCTGCGCGTGCGCCGCAACGGGCGCGAACTGGAGCTGATCGCCAACGGCTCCGGCGCCGAGTTGATGGAGCGCCTGCGGCAGCACAATCCGGAGGCGCTCTCCACGGAGGCGCTGACGCTCGAGGAAGTCTTTGTCGCGACCTTGAGGTCGTAGGAGACGAGAATGACCGCCAAAACCACCAGAATCCTCAAGGAAGCGCGTCCCCTGTTCTGGCCCTGGTGCGCCGTGAGCCTCGCGGGCCTGCTGCCGCTCCTGCGTCAGTCAAATCCCTGGCTGCATGGGATCGGTATCGAGGGGATCTGCGTGCTGGGCGTTGGCGTGGGCATTCCGCTGTTGGCGACTCTCTCGTTCGGCAACGAATTCCAACACCGGACGCTTTCCCTGTTGCTCACTCAGCCCGTCGACCGCATGGAGATCTGGGGCGAGAAGTTGAGGGTCACGGTCGTTGCCGTCCTGTCGGCGGCTCTGGTTTATTACCTTGGCTGGCGAGCCGAACTTCAGCCAGTCCCGGGTCTCGCGCTGTTTTTTTGGGCGTGGATCCTCGCTACCATCGCCTCGGCGACGTTTTGGACGCTGGTCGCAAGATCGACGCTGGGCGGCATCGTCCTGAACTATGGGCTCCCCTGGCTCCTCACTGTTGCCTGGGCGATCCTGCCGGCTCGACTCCGTGGTAGCGGGGAATATCTCTGGACGGCAAACATAGCTTTCCTTTCGAGCGCCGGCCTGGTTCTCTTTTGCTACGCCGGGGTGACGC
>JBAQER010000682.1:0-2089 GCA_049286845.1 Bradyrhizobium sp. | reverse complement strand
GGGTGTCAGGCCCACACGGCTTTGCCGTCCACTCGAGTCACGCTCGTCAGTCGCAACTTCCGCGTCCACCGCATCCCACCGCGCGTTCGTGACGATCGCGACCCGCCCCTCTCATCGGGTGAGACGGGCGAATCTCTAAAGGTGATTTGCCCGACGGGTTAAGCGATTTATTTTTGTGCGCGGGGCTTGACCCGCGTTTCTGAAAATCAGAAGTGATTTGCCCGTCGGGTTGTCTTGTCGCGGCCGGGCCGCGAGATTCTGCTTGCGCGCTGCCGCGGCCGATCGAGTCCTTGCCAGAAATTACCCGCGTCGGTAGAGTGCGTCGCGGAATAGTTAATTTTGCGTGAATGGATCGGCTAAAATGACCGCAGTTCAGGGCGTGGTGTCGGAAGCAGGTGCGGACCGGAAAATGCCGCCGGGAGTGCTTCTTGAAGGCCCGGTGGTGGACGCCAAGTTTCGCGATTCCTATATCGCGTTCGGCCTCATGATCGGAGGTTCGATAGCGGCGCTGGTCTGGGCATTCACGCAAGGCATCGGCTGGGTGGAGATTTCGGTCTTCGCCGGCATGTTTGCGCTGTCCACGGTCGGCATCGGCTTCATGCATCGCTACTTCGTCCACCGCAGCTTCCGCTGCGGTCCGGTCATGCGGACGCTACTCGCCGCGATCGCCACGATGGCGGTGCAGGGCTCGGTGCTCAAATGGGTCTCCAATCATCGCCGGCACCATCTTCACTCCGACAAGCCCGGCGATGTCCACAGCCCTTACTATGACGGCGCCGGCAACCGCATTGTCAGCTTCGCCAAGGGGATGTCGCATGCGCAAGGCGGCTGGGTGTGGGACCAGGAGACCACCGATGCCGAATACTACGCCAAGGATATTCTGGCCGACCCGATCGCCATGTTCTTCACCAGGACACGCTGGTACTGGTACGCGATATCGGCGGTGTTGATTCCGGGCGCCCTCGGCTACGCGCTGGGCGGCGTGCACGCGATGATCGGCTGCGTCTTGTTCTCCGGCCTGTTCCGCAGCTACGTCATGACCATGGCCACCTCGCTGGTCAACTCGGTCTGCCATAGCGACGGCCGCTACGGTTACCGCCGCTATGAGCTCAATGACGGCACGACCAACGAGCTGGTGACCACGATCCTCACCTTCGGTGAAGGGCTGCACAACAACCATCATCGGTTTCCGCGGGACGCCTACCTTTCGCACGCCTGGTACGAGATCGACATCAATGGCCTGATTATTCTGGGGCTTGGGAAACTCGGGCTCGTGCACGACATTTTCGCACCAGTTCGCCCCGCATCCGGCGCCGGGGCCGTCGCCATCGAGAGCCCATTGGACGGCGTCGAAGACCTTGGCTCGTCCGGCGCAAGGTAGACTTGTCCGATCTTCCCGGAAGCCGGACTCCTCGCTCCCAGGTTCGGACGGCGGAAGACGTTCAATACCAGATCCGGAAGCTATGGCCTGAAGCACGAAGCGGAGACATTCGCCCGCGGATACTTGGCCACTAAGACTAACCGATCATTAACCATACGAGCCCATGATTTGAGCCGAATTCGGGTGGGCAAGCGCGCGCGAGCCATTGCTGGTTTGTCACCGCGATGGCTCCTTTGTTCTGCTGACCGGCGATGGGAAGAATCTCGCGACTGGGCTGAGACGTAGGGAACGCAGGTGACCGAAGCACCGGACAGGGAAACGCAAGGGGACAAACAGCCCGAGGCGGCACGGCAGGTGGCCTCAAGCCGGGTGCCGGTGATAGCGGTGTCCCTGGCCGCCCTAGCCGTCATTGGTGCCGCCACCGCCAATTCCTTGCCGAGTTTCGGTGGCTTCTCTCTGCCGGATTTCAATCAGTTCTCTTTGCCGAGCGTCGATCGGTTCTCCTTGCCGGACTTCAGCCGCTTTTCCCCGCCGAATTTCAATCGCGTCGCTGCACCTCCTCCGCCTAACCCGGCTCCAGTCCTCGTACCGGATCCAGTTGTCAGGGCGGGACTGAGGGACATTCAATCGTCGCAGCAGCAAAACGCCGATGTGTTGGTGTCGCTCACGCAGAGCTCCGCAACCCAACAGGCGGATTTGAAAAGAATA
>JBAQER010000681.1:0-5715 GCA_049286845.1 Bradyrhizobium sp. | reverse complement strand
GGGACAAGCTGGTGAAGCTGCCCGACCATATCACCTACGAGCAAGGCGCCGTGCTGATGCTCAAGGGGCTGACGGTGTGGTACCTGCTGCACAAGACGTTCAAGGTCGAGCCGCACCATCGCGTGCTGATCCATGCCGCGGCGGGCGGCATCGGCCTGCTGGCGTGCCAGTGGGCGAGGGCGATGGGCGCGCATGTCATCGGCACCGTCGGCACCAAGGCGAAGGCCGATCTCGCGCTCGCCAATGGCTGCGATCACGTCATTCTCTACAACGACGAGGATTTCGTCGCGCGGGTCAAGCAGATCAGCCGCAGCGAACTCTGCGACGTCGTCTATGACGGCGTCGGCAAGACCACCTTTCCGGGTTCGCTGTCCTGCCTCAAGCCGCGTGGCCTGTTCGTGAGCTTCGGCAATGCGTCGGGCCCGGTGCCGCCATTCGCGATTGCCGAACTCAACAATCACGGCTCGCTGTTTGCGACCCGGCCGAAACTCAACGACTACATCGCCAAGCGCTCGGACCTGCTGGAAGGCGCCGACACATTGTTCTCAGCCGTTATCAACGGCAAGCTACACGTGCCGATCAACCAGGCCTATGCGCTGAAGGATGCGGCCAAAGCACATATCGACCTGGAGAGCCGGACCACGACCGGCGCGTCAATCCTGAAGCCGTAATTCACGCCGCTTCGACCTCAATGTCTTCATGCCCGGCCTTTTGCCGGGCGCGTGGATGGCCGGGACGAAGCCCGGCCATGACGACATAGAAATCGAACTACGCCACCCGCCGTGCCGCGCCCATTCTGGTCAGGATCGCATCCAGGCAATCGATCATCAGGGCGATCTCCTCGCGCGTGACATTGAGTGCCGGCATGAAACGCAGCGCGTCAGGCTGCGGCGAGTTCAGCAGCACGCCATCCGCCAGCGCCTCCCCGACAATGGACGCGCCGATCGGGTGCTTCAGGTCGAGCGCCAGCAGCAACCCGCGGCCACGGACCTCGCCGAGGCCGTGCCGGGCGGAGATCCGCTGCAACTCGCTTTCCAGAAACAATCCGGCATCGGCGGCCGATTTCAGGAAGTCCGGTTTGCTGACCTCGGCCAGAACGGCGAGCCCGGCCGCGCACATCAGCGGATTGCCGTTGAACGTGCCGCCCTGGTCGCCATGCTCGAAACAGGAAGCCTTGTCGGTCGCCAGCAAGGCCGCCAGCGGCACGCCGCCGCCGATACCTTTGCCCAGCGTCATGATGTCGGGTGTGACGCCGGCATGCTCATAGTGAAAGAGCTTGCCGGTGCGACCCATGCCGGTCTGGATTTCGTCTGATATCAGCAGCAGGCCATGCTCCTTGGTCAGCGCCCTCAACGCCCGGAGGAATGGATCGGTCGCCGGCCAGACGCCGGCTTCGCCCTGGATCGGCTCCAGCATCACGCCGACGGTCTTGTCCGAGATCAGCCGCTTCACCGAGTCGAGGTCGTTCAGCTTCGCCTTGGGGAATCCGGAGACCTTCGGCTCGAACAGCGGCTCGAACGCCTTCTTGCCGGATGCCGACATGGTTGCGAGCGTGCGGCCGTGAAAACCGCCTTCGAAGGTGATGATCTCGTAGGCGCCGTTCTTGTGCAGGGCGCCGTATTTGCGGGCGAGCTTGATCGCGCCCTCGTTGGCTTCCGCGCCCGAATTGGCGAAGAACACCTGATCGAAGCAGCTGTGTTCGGTGAGCGCCTTGGCGAGCTGGAGGCTGGGGCCGTTGTAGAATGCCGGGCTCGGCGTCAGCAGCCGTTTGGCCTGCGCGGCCAGCGCCTCGGTGACTTCAGGCGGCGAGTGGCCGAGACAATTGACCGCCCAGCCCTGGATGAAGTCGAGATAGCGCTTGCCGCTGTCGTCCCACAGATAGGAGCCTTCGCCGCGGACGAAAACGGTCGGCGGCCGCGCGGTGATTTCCATCAGCGCATCAAACGGATGTGTGGCGATGTTCATGTCGAACTCCTTGCGGGTTGAGGTTAAGGAAGCGGGCCGAAACGCAAGAAGGCCGCACTTTTCAGGGTGCGGCCTTCTCGAAAACGTTGCTGATCTATCTGTTCAGCGTTGTCGTCGGACACGGCGCGACCCATCATCGTCGACAGAGCGACGACGGAAAGCTGCGCGGCGGATGGTCCGGTTCAACATCATGACGCGGCCATACAACCGAAGGGCGCGCGTTGTCAAGCGTCAGAAGCCGGCGACGCTGCCGTGGAGATCGTATTCGTCCGAGCGTTCGATCTTCGCGGTTACGATTTCGCCGACCCGCAAAGGCCGCCGGCTCGACACGTAAACCGCGCCGTCGATCTGCGGGGCGTCGGCTTTGGAACGGCCTTTCGCCACGGTCGGCCCGACCTCGTCGATAATGATTTGCTGCCGCGTGCCGACCTTGCGCCTCAAGCGGCGGGCGGAGATCTTCTGCTGCCGCGCCATCAGCGCATTCCAGCGCTCCTGCTTGATTTCTTCGGGCACGGCATTGGGAAGCGCGTTCGACGACGCTCCGGCGACCGGCTCATATTTGAAGCAGCCGGCGCGATCGATCTCGGCTTCTTCCAGCCAATCGAGCAGGTAGGCGAAATCGGAATCGGTCTCGCCGGGAAAACCGACGATGAAGGTCGAGCGCAAGGTGAGGTCAGGGCACTGCTCGCGCCAATTCTTGATCCGTGCCAGCGTCTTGTCCTGCGCCGCCGGGCGCTTCATCGCTTTGAGGATTTCCGGACTCGCGTGCTGGAAGGGAATGTCGAGATAGGGCAGCACCTTTCCTTCCGCCATCAGGCCGATGACTTCATCGACATGCGGGTAGGGGTAGACATATTGCAACCGGACCCAGGCGCCGAGCTCGCCGAGCTCTTTCGCGAGGTCGAAGAATTTGGCGCGGACCTCGCGGTCTTTCCACGGGCTCGCGGCATACTTCACGTCGACGCCGTAGGCCGAGGTGTCCTGCGAAATAACCAGCAACTCCTTGACGCCGGCGCCGACCAGCTTTTCCGCCTCGCGCAGCACGTCACCCGCCGCTCGCGACACCAGGTCGCCGCGCAACTTCGGGATGATGCAGAAGCTGCAGCGGTTGTTGCAGCCTTCGGAAATCTTCAGATAGGCGTAATGCCGCGGCGTCAGCTTGATACCCTGTGGCGGCACCAGATCGAGGTGGGGATTGTGCACCGGCGGCAGCGCGCGGTGCACGGCGTCGAGCACGCTCTCATATTGCTGCGGCCCTGATATCGACAGCACGCCGGGATAAGCGGCCTCGATCTGCTCGGGTTCCGCGCCCATGCAGCCGGTGACGATCACCTTGCCGTTCTCGGCCATGGCTTCGCCGATGGCGCCGAGCGATTCCTGCTTGGCGCTGTCGAGGAAGCCGCAGGTGTTGACGATCACCAGATCGGCACCGTCATGCTTGCGCGCCAGCTCATAGCCCTCGGCCCGCAGCCGGGTGATGATCCGCTCGGAATCCACCAGCGCCTTGGGGCAACCCAAGGAAACAAAGCTGACTTTGGGCGCGGCGGCCTGTTGCATATCTGAATCTGCCTGATTGATGGGCAGGAGCTAGTCCCAATTGTCCACAATTACAAGACTTTGAGGCAGGCTAGGGCGTGGTAAGAGGTGTTTTGCCGGAATGCGAGTGACCGATGGGCGCCGAGTCGTCTCCTAAGATCGTCATTGTCGACGAAAGCCCGATCCGCGCGGCCATCCTCGAGGAGGGGCTGCGGGAAGCGGGCTTTACCGGCGTCACTCACATCAGCGAGATGCACAATTTGCTGGCCCGGATCTATTCGCTCGATCCCGACGTCATCCTGATCGATCTGGAGAACCCCAGCCGCGACGTTCTGGAGCAGATGTTCCAGGTCAGCCGGGCCGTGCGCCGGCCGATCGCGATGTTCGTCGACCAGAGCGACGCCGCCTCGATCCAGGCGTCCGTCGATGCCGGCGTCTCCGCCTATATCGTCGATGGACTGAAGAAGGAACGCATCAAGCCGATCCTCGATCTCTGCATCTCCCGCTTCAACGCCTTTTCCAAGCTGCAGGGCGAGCTCGATCGCGCCAAATCCGCGCTCGAGGACCGCAAGGTGATCGACCGCGCCAAGGGCATCCTGATGAAGCTGAAGGGTCTCACCGAAGAGGAGGCCTACGTCCTGCTGCGCTCAACCGCGATGCGCGAGAAAAAGAAAATCGGCGAGATCGCACAGTCGATCCTGACCGCTTCGGAGATGCTGAAATGACTGCACCGCTGCGCATAGGTTTCATCCCGCTGGCCGACGCCGCGGCCCTGATCGTCGCCGTCGACAAGGGATTCGCCGCCGCGGAGGGGCTCGATGTGACGCTGGTCCGCGAGGTGTCGTGGTCGAACGTTCGCGACAAGCTCAACATCGGCATGTTCGACGCAGCGCATCTGCTGGCGCCGGTCGCGATCGCCTCCAGCCTCGGGCTCGGGCACGTCAAAGTGCCGATTGTGGCGCCCTTCAATCTCGGCATCAACGGCAATGCGATCACGGTATCGCCGGCGCTGCATGCGGCGATCATGAGCGAGATCGAAGGCGATCCGTTCGATCCCATGGCAACCGCGCTGGCGTTGTCCCGCGTGGTGGCGGCACGGCGCAAGAGCGGCGCCGAGCCCCTGACCTTCGGCATGACCTTTCCGTTCTCGACCCACAATTATCAGCTGCGGTTCTGGATGGCGGCCGGCGGCGTTGATCCGGATGAGGACGTTCGTCTCGTGGTGCTGCCGCCGCCCTATATGGTGGACAGTCTCGCCAACGGTCATGTCGACGCCTTCTGCGTCGGCGCGCCCTGGAACTCGGTCGCCGTCGACCTCGGCGTCGGTCATATCCTGCATTTCGTGGCCGACATTCTGGTGCGTGCGGTGGAGAAGGTGCTGGCCGTCAGGCAGGACTGGTCGGAGAAGAATCCCCAAGTACTGGCTGCGCTGGTGCGGGCGCATGATCGCGCCGCCGACTTCATCGAGCAGCCGCAGAACCGCGCCGAGGTGGCGCGCATCCTCGGCGCGCCGGAGCGGATCGGGATGGATGCCGAGGTGATCCAGCGGACGCTGGATGGCCGCCTCAAGATTTCGCCCGATGGAACCATGCGCGAAAGCAGCCGCTATCTGCTGGTGGGGCGGGAGGGCGCGGCGCGGCCCGACCCGGTGCAGGCCGCCTGGCTCTACGCCCAGATGGTGCGGTGGGGACAGACCACGATCAGCCCCGAGGCGCTCAAGACCGCCATGGCTGTGTTCCGGCCCGACTTGTACGACGCAGCGCTGGGGCGCGAGGCGAAGGTCGCCCGGGCCCCCGACGCCATCGGCGCGTTCGCCGGCCCGGCGTTCGACGCCAACGACATTGCCGGCCATTTGGCTGCCTTCAAGATCGGGCACTGGAAGGCCTGATACGGAGGCCCATGGGCAATCGTTGAGCAGTCACCTCAAGCGGCTAATTTTTAGGCGGATTGCTTGAAAGTGGCGGTAGCGCCCGCGATCGAGTTCCCATCTAAAAGCATAACCAATTGATTAAGCTACATGTTTTATTGGACTCGGCGTGGCACGCAACTTGAATGTTGCAGTGCAGCCAGCCGTCGCAGATGCCCGCTGGCCTACGTCCAAGATGGATTTCCGCAGCAACGAAGCTGGTCGGGCCGGTTCGTATGACATGAACCCGGTCGCATTCCTTTCCGTTGAAGCCACCCGTCGTGGCCGCAGGAGCTTCGTCGCGCACC